>CALNBC010000037.1 GCA_937874755.1 uncultured Clostridia bacterium | reverse complement strand
GCTGGAAAAGGGAGATAGCGTCCAGACGATGGCTGACCTCGCGGGCAAGACCGTGCTGAGCACAGGTCAGGGTGCAACGCCGGAATACATCATAGATTTTCTGCTGGCAGAAAACGGGCTTGGCAATTCTGTAAAAGTCGAGTACCTGACCGAGCATTCGGAGCTTGCCACAAAGGCGGTGGCGGGGGATGTCGAGCTATGCATACTGCCCGAACCCTTTGTCAGCAGAGTTGTTGCGGCGAATCCCGAAATGCGGGTCGCGCTTTCTCTTACGGATGAATGGAATGCTGCAGTCAATGGAACCGAGCTCGCGATGGGCTGTATAGTGGTGCGCTCCGAGCTTGTGGATACTCCCGAGGGCAAGGCGGCTGTGGACGCATTCTTGAGCGATTACGAGGCATCCGCAAATTACGTCTCCGAAAACCCCGCCGATGCCGCCAAGCTGGTGGTAAAGTTCGGCATAATGGACAATGAGGCGCTGGCAGAGGCTGTTATTCCACGCTGCAACATAGTCTATATAGACGGCGAAGAGATGAAAACCTCCGCTTCGGCGCTCTACGAGGTATTCTTCGAAGCTAACCCCAAATCAGTCGGAGGAGCTTTGCCGGATGACGCCCACTACTACTCCAAATAAACGCAAACAGGGCTATACAGTATTCGAAAGCAAGCAAAAGGGTGGTCTGCCGAAATGGGCGTCGACCGCCCTTTGCGCGCTTTTTTGGCTTTCCCTGTGGCAGCTTCTAGCGATATCGGTGGGCAAGGAGGTCATACTACCCGCGCCGCTGACCACGCTCAACAGGGTGGTCAGCCTGGCGGCGACGGGGGACTTCTGGCTGAAGTGCGGAATGTCGCTGCTGCGCATCGGCATCGGCTTTTTGCTGGCTGCTGTTGCTGGGGGCATAATAGCCGTATTCACCGCGTTTGTTCCTGTGTTGAAGGCGCTATTCTCACCTGCGATGTCCGTTGTCAAGGCGACGCCGGTGGCTTCCTTCATCGTGCTGGCGCTGGTGTGGATGAAAAGCGGCAGCATCCCGACCTTCACCGCCTTTTTGATGGTGCTGCCAATTATCTGGTTCAACACACACGCGGGGCTGCTGTCCGCAAACGGCGACCTTCTCGAAATGGCGCGCGCGTATAAGCTTTCTCCCGCTACAATTTTCAAAAAGGTATACCTGCCCAGTGCACTGCCCTATTACACCGCTGCCTGCGGCACGGGAGCGGGGCTCGCCTGGAAGGCGGGCATTGCGGCGGAGGTTCTGGGCAGAACCGCTCTCTCTATGGGCGGGGAGATTTACGATTCGAAAATATACCTCGAAACTGTCGACCTGTTTGCCTGGACGGCGGTGCTGATAATTTTCAGCGTAGTTTTCGAGAAGCTGATACTCGTATGGCTGCGCCGCATGAACAGACGCTTTGCGGGAGGGCTCTCGGATGCGGTTTGAAGGGCTCAACAAAGAATACGACGGCAAATGGGTGCTTAAGGATTTTTCAATAAATATACCGGACGAAGGCAGCGTATGCTTCTTCGGGCCCTCTGGCTGCGGCAAGACGACGCTGCTTCGCTCCATTTCGGACAGGTTGACAAAGGAGGGTTTTCGCACTGCCTGGGTCTTCCAGGAGGACAGACTGCTCCCGTGGGACAGCGCGGCAGAAAACGTCATGCTCGCGGGTGCGACCAGGGAGGAAACATTGGCGCTCCTTCGCGAGCTCGGGCTGGAGGATGCCGCAAGCAAGCGCCCCCACGAGCTTTCGGGTGGCATGAAGCGAAGGGTCGCCATCGCGCGGGCTTTGGCGTTCGGGGGCGACGCGCTGGTACTCGACGAGCCCTTGAAAGGGCTGGACGCGGATGCAAAGGCGAATTCAGCTTCGCTAATCCGCCGCATAGGGCCCAAGCTCTGCTTGCTCGTCACCCACGACAGAGAAGAGGCGGCGATGCTTTCGGACAGCATAGTCTATGTGAAAGGTCCGCCCCTCGCTATCGTTTGAGCGATACACTAAGTAAATAGCCGAATAATAAACATTCAATTTTTACAAACCCAAACAAACTCTCCCTATGCGCGCTCCCTGGGCATCTCGGCGGTTCGCCCAATCGGGGAGCTTTTTTAGTTTTTTATGTATTCGAAACAACGACGCAAATCCTCTGTTTTGACTTATGTTTTTGAATATTGACATGTTACAACAAAGGAGTAGAATGGGGTAACCTAAGAAGAAGAAACAGATAAGGACGCCCAAAAATGGATGCGAAAAACCAAGCTATTGACCGAGATAGCAACATCGAGAATATTCACAAACTATCGGTTGCCGATGCCTGCAAAGCGATGAACACCGCACCGGCGGGCTTGACTGCGGCCGAGGCTCAACTTAGGCAACAGAAGTTTGGCAAAAACGTCATCGACGAAAAGAAGGGTAAACCCGTCATTTTGGTTTTTCTCTCGAACTTCATCAGCCTGATGGCACTTCTTTTGTGGGTGGGCGGTCTAATAGCCTTCTTTGCGGATATGCCCGTGTTGGGTATAGCGATTTGGCTGGTCAACATCATCAACGGGGTTTTTAGTTTTTGGCAGGAACATCGTGCAAGCAAGGCGACGGATGCGTTAAAAAAGATGCTGTCCTCCTACGCGAGAGTGATAAGAGGTGGCGAGGAACAGCAGATCCCTGCTGAAAATCTGGTGCCGGGCGATATCATAATCATAGCTGAAGGCGATAAAATCAGCGCCGATGCGCGATTGTTGGAAAGCAGCGACCTTCAGGTGAATCAATCGACATTGACGGGCGAATCAAACCCCGTGCGCAAAACCCATGAATCGGTTTATCTGGAAGGACTGACCAGGTCCGAAACTCCGAACCTGATTTTTACCGGAACAAGCGTATCTAGCGGTACTGCAAAAGCTGTGGTCATCGCCATAGGAATGGACACGGTTTTTGGCAAAATCGCAAACCTGACCCAGAGCATGAAGGAGGAGCAAAGCCCTCTGCAAAAGGAGCTGGACAAGCTGACCAAGCAGGTCTCCGCCATCGCCCTAGGCTTGGGTGCGTTGTTCTTCGCAGCGTCCATACTGTTTGTTAAAGAGCCGCTCGCGAGCGCCTTTATTTTCTCCCTAGGCATGATTGTCGCGTTCATACCCGAAGGTTTGTTGCCTACCGTTACGCTGTCTTTGGCTATGGCGGTGCAGCGCATGGCAAAGGAGCACGCGATGGTAAAGCGCTTGTCGTCTGTTGAAACGTTGGGCTGTACCTCCGTTATATGCTCCGACAAAACGGGCACGTTGACCCAGAATGAAATGACCGTATGCAATTTGTGGCTGCCGGGGGAAGAGCTCGAGGTCACAGGTCTTGGCTATGCCCCCGATGGCAAGATTCTAAGCGGCGGGAAGGAGATTTACGCGCCCGAAAACAAGGATTTAGAAATGCTGCTAACCGCGGCAAGCCTGTGCAGCAATGCGCGGCTGCTCCCGCCCAGCGAAGAAGTCAGCCGCTATACCGTTTTGGGCGACCCCACCGAAGCGTGCCTTGGAGTGGCTGCGCAAAAGGCGGGTATCGATGTAGACGAACAAACCGCCCAAACTCCCCGCATAAGGGAGCTGCCCTTCGATTCGCGGCGCAAGAGGATGAGCACCATCCACCCAAATGGCAAAGACCGCATCGCTTATGTCAAAGGCGCGCCCAAAGAAATGCTCGAACTCTGTACGGGGATATTTAAACAGGGGAGGAGGGCAGAGATAACGGACGAAGAGCGCGCACAGATAATGCAGATGAACGACCGCTACGCCCGCAACGGGCTCAGGGTGCTCGCCGTCGCTTACCGCACTATATCGAAGGAAGACGGCCTTCCCGTAGCGCTGAGCGCGTATACCCCCGAGCTGGTAGAGCAGAATATGACCTTCGTCGGGCTGGTAGTCATGGCAGACCCGCCTAGGCCGGAGGTATCCGACGCCGTTGCACTGTGCCATAAAGCAAGCATCCGCATCATCATGATTACGGGCGATTACGGCCTGACCGCCGAGAGCATCGCCAGGCGCATAGGCATAGTCAAAGGCGAGCACGTGCGGATAATAGCCGGCGCGGAACTGGAAAAGCTGTCCGATGCCGAACTAAAAGCAGCGCTGAAGGACGAAGTTATATTCGCCAGAGTCGCCCCCGAGCAGAAGTACAGAGTGGTGTGCAATCTGCAGGAAATGGGCGAGATTGTGGCGGTTACGGGCGATGGCGTCAACGATGCTCCCGCGCTTAAAAAAGCGGATATAGGCGTGGCGATGGGCATTTCGGGCACGGACGTCGCCAAGGAAGCCGCCGATATGATATTGACTGACGACAACTTCGCTTCGATAGTTAAAGCCATTGAGGAGGGGCGCGGGGTATACAGCAACATCAAAAAATTCATCACCTACATCCTCACGAGCAATATGTCCGAGGCGGTGCCCTCGGCGGCTTTCCTATTCTCCAAGGGAGGAATACCGTTGCCTTTGACCGTAATGCAGATACTCACCATCGACCTTGGAACCGATATGCTGCCCGCGCTGGGTCTAGGAACCGAGCTGCCCGAAAAGGGTATCATGGATAAGCCGCCGCGCTCACGAAAAGAAAGCCTGCTGAACAAGCATACCATATTCAAGGCCTTCTTCTGGTATGGGCTGCTGGAGGCTATAATAGCAATGGGCGCGTATTTCTACGTAAACATAATGAATGGCTGGCCAATTGTACCGCTGGCAAGCTCGGGTTTCGTTTACGGGCAAGCTACGACGATGACGCTCGCGGCGATTATATTCTGCCAGATAGGCGCGGTTATCAATTGCAGGACAGAGGCGCAATCCATATTCAAGGTGGGAATATTCAGCAATAAAAAAGTGATTCAAGGCATCATATTTGAACTGTTGCTAATAAGCGCGATAATCTATGTACCGTTTCTGCAGGAGATATTCAATACCGCGCCCATAGGGCTGTTGGATTGGGCATTTTTGATAGTAATACCGATACCCATGGTACTGTTGGACGAAATACGAAAGGCCATATCCCGCAGGTTTGATAAAAAGAAAGTTGTCGGAGGTGTATAATATGAGAGTTATTATCGTCGGTTGCGGCAAGCTGGGCTCGGGGCTCGCGCTGAACCTGATCCCCAAAGGGCATAAAGTCGCCGTAATTGACAACAATCCCGAAGCGTTTAGTTTGCTCGGGAAGAATTTCAAAGGGGAAACCATCGAGGGCGTCGGATTTGACAGGGATGTGCTGGAGAAAGCCCAAATCCGCATGACCGACGCGGTGGTCGCCTGCAGCAAGAGCGACGAGGCAAACGCCATAATCGGCAGAATCTCCAGAAACGTTTATAAGGTGCCCCACGTCATCTCCCGCTTGTACGACCCGCGCAAGGCGGAAATTTATCAGTCCCTAGGCATTCAGACCATCTCTACGACGACCTGGGGCGTCCATCGGGTGACCGAGTTGCTCAGCTACAACCAGCTGGACAGCGTTCTGTCCATAGGCAACAGCAATGTCGAGTTGGTCAGAATTGAAACACCCGCTCTCCTCGTGGGCAAAACCGTGAAGGAATTGACGGTTGCGGGCGAAACCAAGGTAGTCGCGATAACCCGCGCCAACAAGACCTTTTTGACGACAATGGGTACCGTGCTGGAGAAACAGGACATCATATATATAGCAGTGGAAGTGTCGTTTACGTCCAGGCTAAAATCATTGCTCGGTCTGATTTAAAAGCGGAGGAAAAACACATGAAAGTCGTAATTGTCGGCGGGGGACAAGTCGGGCAGTATATAGCGCATATGCTGATTAAAAATAATTGTACCGTTAAACTGATAGAAAACAGGGAAGAGATATTAGAAAAAATAAAAAAGGAGCTCCCGCAGGACTGCATCGTAGAGGGCAGCGGAACCGACCCGAGCGTTCTGGAATCGATCAAAATGGCAGATGCAGACGTCGCGGCAATAGTTACGGGTGCAGACGAAACCAACCTCGTCGCGTCGACGATAGCCAAGTATGAATTCGGAGTGCCCCGCGTTATCGCCCGAGTCAACAACCCCAAAAACGCATGGATGTTCAACGCCGAAATGGGTGTGGATGTCGCGTTGAATCAGGCCGATTTAATGGCGCACATCGTCGTCGAGGAGATGGACCTTAAAAACATATTGACACTGATGAAGATGAATCGCGGCGATTATTCCATAATTCAGATAAGTGTAGACGATCAATCCGAGGCTGTAAGCAAAGAAATAAGCCGGCTGGATATACCCGAAAAGGCGTTGCTCATAGCCGTTTACAGAGGCAAAGAAGTGATAATCCCCCATGGCAACACCGTCATACTAAGCGGAGACAATATACTTGCATTTGCCGATTCGGACTCGACAAACAAGCTGAACGCGCTTTTTGGGTTGAGATGAGCAAAAGCCCCGAATGTCCAAGCTCTTAATTGCTTCTTAAAGTAGGTAACAGCGTGAGCAAGAAGCGCACAGCCAGCATAATCGCCTGGTCGCTGGTCACCGCGGCAATCTGCGCGGCGGTGGCGCTGAATGTCGACTGGGCTGCTTTTATAGAAGCCTCAGGGCGGATAAGCCTGCCCAGCGTGCTGCTGGCTTTCTCCTGCCTTTTTGCGGGCAAATCCGTATACACAGCTAAGTGGAGGGCGCTCTGCCCCGCGTTCGACTATTGGACTCTGTTCGTAGTCGTACTGGGCAGTTCGCCGCTTTTTTTGTTGCCCGCGGGAGGACTGTTCTCGGATGCGTACAGGGTCGCTGCGCTGCACAGAAAGGGCAAGGGGTATGCGGCGGCGGCTTCCATACTGCTGGACAGGCTTACCATGCCCCTTTCCATAATATGCGTCTGGCTGCCGCTGATGGCGCTTGCGGGCGACGCGAAGTATTCCGCACTCGCATACCTGCTGTTGGCCGCTTTGGCGACGACGCTAATACTATGCGTGTTCGCCTTTTTGAACAAGAGGGTGAGGGCGCGCATACTCGCGTTATCCTCGCGGCACACTGGCAACGCGCTGGGTAAAAAAATCGACGGCTGGCTGGAGAAGGTTTCCGCTGCCGTCGATTCGCTGAACATAGGACCCATGCGGGTACTGTTGTCGGTCACTTGGGGGATTTTGGGGGATTTGCTGACCGCGGGCGTCTACTTCGCCTTCGGCAGCATGCTGGGCATAAAACTGTCCTTTTTGAAATGGATATTTGTGTACGCCTTGCCTCTTATCGCCACAACGGCTATACCAACCGTCGGCGGGATAGGCGTGAGGGACGGAACGATTATCGCCCTGCTGGCGGCTTATGGGGTCTCGTCGGGGGTGGCGCTCACAGTCTCTCTATTCTTCACAGGCGCGGTAACAATCTGCGCGCTGCTTTGCTGGGCGCTCCACCTGCTGCTTAGGAACAAGGTCAGTCGAGTATATACACCTTGACGTCGTTCTTCCTGCCCCAGTCCATACATTCGTCGTAAGTGTCCATAAACAGGTCTATCTGGAATCGGCTGGTGTGGCGGAAGCCGCCCGTATCCCCCGCGACGCCGTACCCGTAGCCCTCGACGTACAGTCGGGTTCCATAGGGTATCTGCTTGGGGTTGACGGCTATCATGCCGACGTAGGGCACCACGCCGGTTGCGGTCTTGTGGCCTGTGTGGGTGTAAGCCGTCGCTTGGACGTAAACGACCTTCTCGACTTCGCTCTCCTTGGGAGGGTCGCGATCCTTGCGGTTGTCGTTGCGAAGGGAGATTTCGGCGGATACGGAAACTACGGGGTCTACGACCTTCGTGCCCACCAGTACGACCTCGGTGACGGCTTCCTTAGTGACTTCTTTTTTGATTAGTTCGCTGTCCGTCAGCTCTCCGTCTATGTAAGTATCCTCATAAACTAGAGTCTCGCTGCCGTCCTCGCCTTTTTGGCTTATTTCCGTCTTGCCCTTTTCCAGTGAATCGGTCTTATTTTTTTTGGTCTTGTGTTCGATGACCTCGGTTTCGGTGCGGGTGCGAGTCTCGACTGAGGTGGCTTCTATGCGAATGCCGTCCTCAAGCAGCACGTGCAAACCCGGGGTAACGCGGTCGTCCTCGTCGTATTTGAGCCCGAGGGAGGAAAGTGCAGCTCCGACGTTGCCCTGCTGCATCTCTAGCTCGTAAAAGCCGGAAGCGCAATCGACGTATACGGTCATATCTTGAGACTTATACTGTTGTTCGTACGGTGCTGGAGTTGTGGTCACAGACGGCGCAGAAAGGGCGGCAAAGGGCTGAGCTGGGTAATACACTGTCGCCCCTGCGACACCGGATAACAGCGACAGAATTATCAGCGCGAATAACAACGGCCATATCCAGCGCGAGGAACTCCCGATATGTTGGTTTTTTCTCAATAAAAACACACTCCTTTCGGGGTCGTTGCATTGTATCACGACCCGTGGTGCGAATCAAATCATCCCCCATATTTATGGTAAACATACCTGATTATTCTATTTATCTATGGGATAATATAGTCATTCATGCCTAAATTTCACAATTATTTCCCACTTTCCCTAAAATGAGCCAAAATTCTGCACGTCTTTCTCATGTTGCCTAAAACTGGTATAATACCCATATGATGCAAACATCGGCAAACATCGTTTATTCGGAGCAATCATGAGAGAAGCGTCATTAAAACGAAGTACTGCGGTTGCGCTGGCGGTTGCCTGCGCGCTATTGGCGTTGCTGCTTGCGCTTTCCGGCTGTGTGAGCGCGTCGGCGGGCGTTGAGCCGGACGGCGTCGCGCTTCGTTTCATGGAGCTGCTAAACGGCGGAGATTACGAGTCGGCGTACGCACTTCTGACCGACGCTGCGGCAGAGACGGTCACCGAAAAGGAGTTCGTAGACAAATACAGCGCCATATTCTCGGGGCTTTCCGTAAAGGAGCTATTTATCGGCGAGAGCAGCTTCACCCAGAGCGCGATGTACGCTACCCTCACCTACACAGCGACTTACCGCACCGCCTCGTACGGCGACATCACCAAGAACTACACCATGGCACTCCACTCGGAAGACGGCGAGTGGCGCATAGAATGGACGCCTTCCCTGATTTTCCCCGAGATGACTTGGGGCGATTCGGTATACTCCCGGGTGGTGAAGGCGAATCGGGGAGAGATATTCTCGAGCGACGGAACGCTGCTCGCGGGCAACATCCCCGGCAGCACTGCCTACGCCGACAGGTCTATGATAGAGGACGTCGATTTCTTCTGCATTGCAGCTGCGCCAATTCTTCAGAGTACGCCGGAGGAGCTTAAAAAGTGCTTCGACGCTACCACCGCGAACATAGTGGCATTAAAGTCGTGGCGCAAGGGCGAACTTTCAGACGAGATCCGCCAGACTTTTCTTGAGCTGACGGGAGCAGGGGTGGACGATGCCAGCTTCACGGTATTCCGCACCTACCCCCTAGGCGAAGTGTTTTTCCACCTCATCGGTTATGTCGGCAGGATTACAGAGGAGGAGCTCGCCTCCTTTGCGGGAACAGAAAACGAAAAGACCTACAACGGCGATTCCTATATAGGCAAGATGGGTCTGGAGTACGCCTACGAAGAAGAGCTTCGCGGCAAGGATGGCTACGAGGTTTATGTTTTAGGCGAAAACGGAAAGATCAACATAATCCCCACCGTGAACGCTGTGGATGGAAACGACCTTTGGCTCACTATAGATGCCCGCGACCAGCAGGCAGCGTACGACCTACTGTCCGCCTATCTGATGGACGAACAGGGCGGATCCGTCGTGCAGATGGATCCCAAGACCGGGGCGGTGCAGGTGATGGTCAGCTTCCCCGCCGCAGACCCGAATCAGTTTGTGACCGGAGTTTCACCGGAATACTATAATTATCTGCTGTCGGATACGGCTCACCAGCCACTGTTCAACCGCTGCATAACGGGCAGGTACCCGCCGGGATCCATAGTAAAGCCGTTCACCGCCCTCGCCGCTCTGGAAGGCGACGCGATAAACAAGAATTCCGTTTTCCCGTACCAGATTTCTGACAATAAGTGGCGTCCGGACAGGCCGGACTGGGTGTACCCCGCGATAACTCGCGTCAAAGTCCCCAACGATGAGCACGACCTATACAACTCCATGATTTATTCGGACAATATCTACTTTGCCTGGGCGGCTATGGAGCTCGGGCAGGAAAAGTTCTTCGAATTCTTTGAGAACAAGCTCGGCTGGGGCGATGAAGTGCCCTTCGACCTTCCTGTGGGGAGGGCGCAAATAAAAAAAGAGAACACCGAGTTTAACATCAAATATTTGGCAGATAGCGGGTACGGTCAGGGCGAAATGCTGATAACGCCTCTTCAGGCGGCGATGCTGTATTGCTCTTTGTCCAATGACGACGGCGCGATGTACCGACCGTATGTCATAGACAAGCGCGGCGTGGTCGACGGCAGCAAATACGTCTGTTCTCAAAGCGCCGAGCCGCAGCTCTTCAAAAAGGCGGAATACTCATCGGGGGCGCGGGGCGTGATAGAAGAAGCGCTTGCCGCGGTTACGACGGAGGGAACCGCGAGGTCGCTTAGACCGCCCTTCGAGATGGCGGGGAAGACCGGAACCGCCGAAATAGGCAACGATAAAAACAGGGAAATAGGTTGGCTGGCGGTGTACAAGAACGAAGCGCCCAAGGATACGGTGCTGATGATAACGCTGGAAGTTCCCGAGGGCTACGGCGAAGTCAAGATGCAAATTGCGCGCTACCTCCTTCGCAACGAAGTAAACACCGACAAGAGCGACATTGCGCTCACCCAAGAAACTGAGGGCGCGGAATAAAAAGCGGCTGTTGCCGCAGATTGTGGGAATTATGAAGGACATTAGCTCACCCGCAGCGGTGAAGGCGCTGCTTAAGGAGCGCGGACTGTCGCCGAACAAGCAGCTCGGTCAGAATTTTCTGGTCGACACAAACATGATAAATAAAATCGCCGACGCCGCAGAGGTTACGAAAGCCGACGCGGTACTAGAGATAGGGCCGGGTCTTGGAGCGCTGACGCAGGAGCTGTCCGAAAGGGCGGGCAGCGTCGTCGCGGTGGAGATAGACTCGGGGCTTGCCCAGGCACTTGAGACCACTCTCCTGGGCAGAGAGAATATAACGGTTATCCACGCCGACTTCTTAAAGTGCGACCTTGCGGAATTGCACCATGCACTCGGGGGAGGTTCCTTCAAAGTGGCGGCGAATCTGCCGTATTACATCACTACTGCGATAATCATGCGCATATTGGAATCCGGTCTGCCCTATGTATCTATGAGCTTCTTGGTGCAAAAAGAGGTGGCGGACAGGATGGCCGCCTTCCCCGGCACAAAGAGCTACGGCTCGCTGTCCATCGCAGTGCAGTACTATACGAACGTTCAAGTTGTACTCTCGGTTCCAAGGGGCTGCTTTTTGCCCCCTCCCGGGGTGGACAGCGTGGTCGTCCGCCTTACAGCGCGGCCGCCTAAGGTTGCCGTCCCCAAAGTGGAGGACTTTTTTCGAATCACCCGCGCCGCCTTCGCTATGAGGCGAAAGACCCTGGCGAACAATCTGGCGCAAGGCTTGGGAATCGGCAAGGACAGGGCGCAGCAGCTGATAAGAGCCGCCAATCTGCCCGAAAACGTCCGCGGCGAGGAGCTTTCCCTCGAGCAATTTGCCGAAATTGCCAGAGCGTACACGCAAGTTGACGGTTGAGGCCAAATGCCTTGACCGAAAGGTTATTATTTGCTATTATTTCCCTCAACGATTACAAATTTAAAAGACGGAGGCAGTGAACCGATAGATGAACATCAAAATTACAGCAGATAGTACCTGCGACCTCTCCGCTGAGCTCATAGAAAAGTACGATATAGGCATATTCCCCCTGTATATAATCAAGGGCGGACAATCCTTTAGAGACGGGGTGGACATAACCCCTCAGGACATTTTCGATCATGTCGCCGCAGGGGGCGAGATTTGCTCCACCTCCGCGGTCAACGTCGTGGACTATGCCGAGAAGTTCGCAGAGCTTTCACCAAAATACGATGCGGTTATCCACATTAATATAAGCTCTGATTTTTCCGCCTGCCACCAAAACGCCTTGCTTGCCGCACAAAACTTCGAAAACGTCTATGCAGTCGATTCTCGCAACCTTTCGACGGGCATAGGGCACATCACAATAGAAGCGGCGATAATGGCAAAGCAGGGCCTGGAGCCGAAAGAGATAGTCGAGAGGCTCGAAGAGCTCATAGACAGGGTGGAAGCAAGCTTTGTGATAGACAAGCTGGATTACCTCAAAAAGGGCGGGCGATGCTCTGCCGTAGCCGCCGCCGGCGCAAACCTGCTTAGCCTTAAGCCTTGTATAGAGGTAAAGGACGGCGCCATGCAAGTCGGCAAGAAGTACAAGGGCTCCTTCGAAAAGACGCTGAAAAAGTACGTCAAAGACCGCCTCAAGGGCAGAACCGATATCGATACACGCAGAATCTTTATCACCCACACCGACTGCACCCCCGAAATGACATCAGATGTGCGCTCATTCATCGAAGAGCACCAGCATTTCGACGAAATACTAATCACCAACGCGGGCTGCACGATTTCCAGCCACTGCGGGCCGAACACCCTGGGGATACTGTTTATAAGAAAAGCGCAATAACGCGCAAAGCAATAAAATAAAAAACAGGCGCTATCGATGCGATAGTGCCTGCAGCCTGTCAAAAAAGTCGCCTACAGGCGGCTTTTTTGTTATACTGTAATAGG
>CALNBC010000036.1 GCA_937874755.1 uncultured Clostridia bacterium | reverse complement strand
AGGCTGACGAACAGCAAAATCGAACGCCTGCATTGCGCGGCTCCAGGCGCTCTCGTCCAGCAGGCGTTCGATTTTGCTGTTCGTCAGCCTCTTGATTTTGTAGGCGGCGTTGTTTTGATTCTGCATATTCTCAACCTCCTTTCTCTATCGCGGATATGATACTGGAACGGTATTTCACCAATGCACCCGGCGCGGTGTACAGCTTGTCTCCCACTATGCGGCCGACGATGCCCTTTTCACCCGACTGATGCACCAGCTCTTCGCCGAGCTGCAGGAGAATCCTTTTGAGCGTGTCCTTCCATTCCACCTCCGCTTCTTCAACGTCTGTAATCAGCGGGTCTATGCCGGCGAGCCAGCTCCTAAAGGGCATATCCAGCCTGAAATAGGCTTCGGCTTTCGCAGCGCTAGTGGCGCCCTCTCCTGCCTTGCCCTTTTGACTATCGCTATCTCCCGAGGCTCTGGCGATTTCGGATGTGAGGAAGTAGATTTTTTTTACACACTCATCTGTGAGGGACAGGACGTTGTTGATTCGGATGACCCATTCCTGCCCCATTTTAGAGAGAATACCTGAATTGACTGTTAAAGAATCCTGAAATACATCGGTAACAAAAAAGTCTTTATCACCATATTTCACGCTAGCCACTCTTAAAGTTATTATACTGTTGATGTGCCCTTTTTCCTTAAGGGCAGCCAGCCAGCGAACTACCCCCGGAGTTTTTTGACCTTCCCCATACGAAATAAATGATGAGAAATCCCTCCACAGTTGTTTTGATGGGTCATGGCGCTTGGGAAGGTATACATTGTTCTTTTCGTCTTTTCTCCAAATCGTCATTTGTTCAGTAAAAGCGTTTTCTCTATGGAAAAAGTCACCGCCAAGCAATAGGTATCCTATAACGCTGTTTTCTTCTCTTTGCAAAAGAATGCGGCGCGATTGCAGGGTAAGCAAAGAGAGTGGTTCTAAAGGTAGCACAATCTCCACCCGTTCTTCTGTTCTCGGCTCATTAAGCTCCCATACTGCTTTACCGTCACCCCAAGGCTTGCCCCTTTCTTCAAAATTAACTAGCACAAAATTCAGCATAAGTGTTTCGAAAAGGTTGGTTCCGTTTGCAAAAACCAAGCCAATCTTTCCAAGCCATCCCGCTCCAGGGGAGGGCATTTTCTCTCCACCACGCTTTGAGGGTTTGCTTGATGTATCATCAAAAGCATTTACATAAAGTAGCCACCTCGCTGCCTCAGAAAAAGACATCGCGTATTTTGATTGTCCCGTTCTAACCGGAAACAGCCTAACCTTGTTGCTGCTCTCGGAGAGATTTCCAAATAGCTTCGCAGCAGTATAGCTAGTTCCCCTATCCAGCCCCGCTACCTGATAAAAAGGCCGCTCCGGGTGGAAAAGGTAAAAGCGTTCCTCGTAACGGCACAAGCGCTCTTTTATCGGTTCTGTCGGAAAACGCCCGAGCTGCCACAGGCTTTCCCACCGCGCCAACGCTTCTTCATAGCTGCCAATGCTTTTTCGTTTCCCTTGAGCATCGACCCTGGTGAAAGTCGCGTACAGCGCTGCGAGCAGCAGCCTGAGTACGGCAACGTCCTGCGTGGGCAGCTCCCCGGCGAGGCACTTGAACTCGTGGGCGCGCTCCAAGGCTTTTAGCAGCGACACTTCTTCCTGTTCGCCGTTGAGATTCAGCACCAGAATCCACGGCTCGTACACCAGATTAAATTCCTTCTCCTGCATTCACATCCTCCTCTTTCGTTTGTTGCTTCATCATTCCGTAGCGTTGGTCGTAGTGCATCCGGCAACCGCAAAGCTCCGCATTCAGTCCCTCGTCTAGCACCAGGAACAATTCCCGCTTGAGCCAAGGAGATTGCTGCCACGCACCGAGTTCGTTGAGCGCAGTTTTCTCCAGTTCTTCTATTGTATCGTCCAAATTCCGGCACAGCTCCCGGGGAAGTTGAATGCTGCACTGCGCCATGGTGTGCGCAAGCTCGGCTTCGGGCGGTGCGTCGACGGGTATTTTTTGACCCGCGAACTTTTCCAGC
>CALNBC010000035.1 GCA_937874755.1 uncultured Clostridia bacterium | reverse complement strand
CGCGAAGCGAAAACCCACCGGCGAAAAAGGTCCGCAGACCTTTTTTGACGCCCTGAATTCCCCGGGGAACCCCCGGGGAATCTTTTATTATAATATTGTTTTTGGGGTTATCGCGCTGAATGTTACGCCTGCCAGTCCACCTTTGCGCTGCTTTGTGTGGAGCAGACAATGCAAAACGGAAGGTTCGAGAGCTTTGCCGCCGCTTCCGCAGCTGCCGCTTTGCTCGGGAACAGACCAAAGCAGCAGGAGCCCGAGCCGCTCATGGAAACCGCCATAGCGCCGGCGCGCTGTAAGCTAAGGAGGGTATCGCCGATTGCATCGTTGATGTCGCAGGTGGCAAACGCCAAATCGTTAGCTGCACAGGGTACCCCTCCCGCCTGCGCCGCGCACATAACGCAGTTCGCCTCGGCAGCGTAACGCACATCGCAAGGATCGCCGCACACCGACGCTACCCGATTAGGGTCGCCGCCCACGGAACGCGAGGAGAGCGCCTTTAGAGCCGCAGCGACAGCTTCCGCGGAATTGGACGATAGAGCGGCTGCAAGCTCGCCCGTCATCTCCTCACCGCTCTTTGGATGGGCGCAGGGAGTACAGTCACCTTCACCCTCGCAGGTTTTAGCGCGCCATTCGGCTTCCTCCTGCTGTTCCCAGGCGAAGCGCTCAATTTTCTCTTTTTCGCCACCACACTTCCCGAAAAAGGGGGCGTCGGTGCTCCTTCTGCCCCTTTCGGAGGCAATCATGCCATCGTAATGCTTAAATACCCGAGCGGTTGTGAGTTTCGCACCGCAACCCGCGACTACAAGGTGGTATTCCCCCGCCGCAAGCGGCTCCATGACCTCGCCCACACCCTTACAGCGGGCACAGCCCCCGACCATGCAAAAAGGCACGTCTGCCCCGATGTTAAGGCCTAGCTCAGCGAGCGAATCTTGCGACAGCGCATTGTAGCGCCCGTTCAGGGCAGTCAAAACGGCGGCGGCGTCCGCGCTGCTGCCCCCCAGACCCGCGCCTATGGGAATTCTTTTTAATATGACTATTCTGTACTTATCCGTTATCCCTGCAACTTCTGCGTAAGCTTGCGCTGCGGCGAGGGCAGTGTTTGTGACATCCTTGGGGGTCGCGGGTTCGGAGCATTCGACGCTCCACTGCGTTGCCGGGTAAAGCGTCAACTCGTCACATAGGTCTATGCGCTGCATGACTGTGTCCAACAGGTGGTAACCGTCCTCCCGCAAGCCTGTAACTAGGAGTGACCAGTTTATCTTGCCGTATGCAAAAAAGGGTCCGATGCGATTCGAATTCATGTCGATATTCTTTGAGTTATACATAACGCTAATAATACCACTAAGCGGCTCGCCGTACAACATTTTGCCGACTTCCCCCTTTCCCCCATTGCTTGACATCCACTCACGAGACAATTATAATATTTTAGCGCGCACATTTTAATTGGGCGTTTATGCGATAGCGCAAAAAGGCGTCCTGCGCATTAAACAAGCAAGCGTTCCCGCCGGGTTTTCCGGCTCCATACTAAATAATTGCGAGGTATAACCCATGTTCAGGACCTATCAACCGAAGAAGAGGCAGAGAAAGAAAGTTCACGGCTTTCGCCAGAGGATGAAGACCGCCGACGGGCGCAACGTTCTCCGCCGCCGCCGCGCCAAGGGCCGCAAAGCCCTGACAGTCTAACCGCCGAAAGGGAATCGGGCTTCCCTTGGATCGCTCATACTCTCTGAAAAAAAACAAGGAGTTCAACCGCGTGTACCGCAGGGGTAAGTCTACTGGCGCGCGCGGAGCTTCGCTTGTCTACATGAGAGCCCGCCACGCTTCCGTGCGGGTGGGTTTTGCAGTTGGCAAAAAGATAGGCAATGCCGTAGTCCGGAACAGGGTCAAGCGGCGTTTTCGCGAAGCCTTTGCCCGTCAACTGCCCAATGTTAAGCCCGGTTACGACCTGATTTTCATCGCAAGGAGCGAGGCAAAGGACGAGACTTTCGCCTCCCTTTTGCGCACTATCTCCTACCTTTTAAAAAAAGCGGATCTTTT
>CALNBC010000034.1 GCA_937874755.1 uncultured Clostridia bacterium | reverse complement strand
CTACGTCATCCCCGGCAACGACGACGCCATCCGTGCAGTCAAGCTAATTTCTTCCAAGATGGCTGACGCCATCATCGAAGGTCGCCAAGGCGAGCAGGGCGCCGCACCGGAAGAAGACGAAATAGTCTTCGAAGACGTCGAATAACCCGTTGTGAATTCACGAGGGAAGCAAGTTTTTTAGCTTCCCTCTATTACAGAACATATATTTCTAAGGAGGAAAACATATGCAAATCTCAGCTTCCGCCGTCAAGGAGCTGCGCGAGATAAGCGGCTGCGGCATGATGGACTGCAAAAACGCCCTCGTTGCCTGTGAAGGCAATATCGAAAAGGCAGTCGACTGGCTGCGCGAAAAGGGTCTTGCGAAGGCTGCCAAAAAATCCGGCCGCGTCGCCGCCGAGGGCATAGTCGAATCATATATCCACATGGGTGGAAAGATAGGCGTTCTGGTCGAAGTCAACTGCGAGACCGACTTTGCCGCCAAGAACGAAGAATTCATAGCTCTCGCCCACGATATTGCGCTGCAGATTGCCGCATCAAGACCCACCTATGTCCGCCGCGAAGAGGTCGATGCCAACGAAATCGCCCACGAGCGCGAAGTGCTTATGGCCGAGGCGCTAAACGAGCCCAAGCCAAAGCCCCAGAACATCATCGAGAAAATGGTGGAAGGTCGCATCGATAAATACTACAAAGACGTTTGCCTGATGGAGCAGCCCTTTGTGAAGAACCCGGATATTACCATCGAACAACTCGTCAACGAGAAAATCTCCAAAATCGGCGAGAAGATTTCCATCCGCCGCTTCGCACGCTTCGAAATGGGCGAAGGACTGCAAAAGCGCGAGGATAACTTTGCCGAAGAAGTCATGGGTCAGATGAACAAGTAAATCGCTACCTCGGAGCACGGCTTTTCGTGCTCCTTTTTTTCGGATTTTGGAGGATTTTTTATGGGCAACAAGAGGCGGGTGCTTATAAAGCTGAGTGGGGAGATGCTCTCCGCACCCGGCAAAATACTGGATTACGAAAAGATAGACGCCGTCGCTGCAGTATTAAAAGAAATATCTGAGCGCGGCGTGCAGCAGGGCGTAGTGGTGGGTGGCGGCAACATCATGCGCGGTCGCGCTTCCGGCGATATAGACAGAACCGACGCCGACCACATGGGCATGCTCGCAACAGTCATCAACGCCATAGCCCTAAAGGACGCGCTCTTGCGCATTGGGGCAAAGGCGGCAGTCATGAGCGCAATCGAGATGAAACAAGTATGCGAAACATTCACAAAGCGCGAGGCGGTGGAGCGTCTTGAAGCAGGCGAACTGGTCATTTTCGCA
>CALNBC010000033.1 GCA_937874755.1 uncultured Clostridia bacterium | reverse complement strand
TTAAAACCATTGATATGCAAATTCCCCGGGGAATTTGCATATCAATGGTTTTAAGTAGCTGTTCACTTAGCGGGTTATGTATTTTGCGCTGACAAAGCCCGTCACTCCGTCTGCTTTGACCTTGAGCCATTCGCCCTGGTCTTCGATTACCTCTACTATGCGCCCTTTTCTGAGCACCTCGATAGCTTCGTAGGAAGACCCCGGTCCGGAGCGGAAGTTGACATTGGCGTTAATAACGCCAACCGACCCTTCGGAAAGCACGCGAATGTAGCCCTTTGAGGCGTAACCCGCACCGCCGTTATACTTGATCTGGTAAGTATCGCTCTTTGTGGCGATAATCTCGACCAGAGTGCCTTTGGCTATCCTGTCCAGCTCAGAGCCGGATGAGGAGCGCACTTTGAGGGACGTTGCGGTGACGATGCCTTTCTTAGTAGTGACCGAAGGCGTGTCCGATGGGGTGGAGACCGAGGTGATATTCCCCACGCAGCTCTTGAGTACATAGCCTGTTATGCCGGAGTACGCCACCTTGTAATAATCGCCGGACTTAGCAATTATCTCTACTGACGCGCCCTGCTGGAGCTTGCCGAGCAGTGAATAGGATGTGCCAGCACCCGAACGGAAGTTGACGTCCGAGGTGTTTATCACTCCGGTCGCAACCGCTTTGTAGTCGGCTGACTCGGATGGTTGATTGGAAGTATCGCTCTGGGCCGGTGCAGTGCTGCGGTCGACGTAGGTCTTGATGACATAACCGGTGATTCCGTTAAACTTGATCTTGTACCAGCTTGTGCTCTGGGCGAGGAGTTCCACCACGTCGCCCTTTTGGAGCGAGCCCAGCACCTGCCCCGACGTGCTCTTCGAAGCGCGTATGTTTACATTCGACCCGGTGATCACGCCAGTTATGGCGGAATCTTTGTCCTCTGAAGAGTCACCGGGCGAATTAGAACCCGAGCTCACCGAACCCGAATCGTTGGATTCCTGGGGCAGGGCGGAACTGGCGCGGCTGATGTGTGTCTTGATCACATAGCCAAAGCCGTCGCCGTACTTAATCTTGTACCAATCGCCGCTTTGGGCAGTAAGCACGACCTTCGCGCCATTTTGGAGCTGACCTAGCACTTCGGAGGAGGTGCTCGCCTTCTGCCGCACGTTAAGCAGGCTTGCCTTGACAGTGCCTGTCTGGACAGTTGCACCCCTTTTGATGTAAGTTTGGAGCACATATCCGGTCATGCCATTGTACTCGATTTTGTACCAGTCGCCGCTCTGGGCGATAAGGGCAACCTTGGTGCCCAGAGCGAGTTGGCCGACTCTATCCGCTCCCGTACTGGGTCCCGAGCGAACGTTGAGCGTGGAAGCGTTTACAGTTCCCGTCGCCTGCGCTGAAGAACCCAGGTTGACGTTTGAGCCCGCGTTGTCTGCATTGCCCGTGTTTCCGGTGTTGGAGTCTGTGGATGCGGACAGGTAGCTCGAATTCACAAAGCCAACCAGACCGCTCTGCGCCTGAATCTTGCTCCAGCCCGAATAAGTGCCGAGTACGACTGCCTTCTCGCCCTTTGCAAGTGTGCAAAGCACTGCGGAGGAAGCGGAGTTGGTTGCGCGAAGGTTGAGGGAGTCGGTGTTGGCGACATAACTGGTTGGACCGCTCCACAAGGCGAGAGAACTCCCCTCGAGTAGTTGGCGGGGGTTCGGGTGGTCTGCTCCAGTAGAAAGCAGTTTAGTTTGGGATTGATAAACCACGCCTTTTTGACCGTCGTAGACTACGTTGTACCCCACATGGTCCCTGGTCTGAGTCTTAACTTGGAAGACGTAGCCTTCGGGAATGGTTTGGAGCACGGTTTTTGAGGATAGCGACTTTAGGAGCGGCATTTCGCTGGTAGCGCTGCCGTAACGATAGTCTCTATCTGTGGCGAAATCAATCCTGCCGACAACCACCTCCAAAGCGGACTTGGGTGCGAATCCGGTGTACTCGCCAGCGTCGACTAAATAATAGCTGCCATTGGTGGCGATGAGCTGCACGCAGTCGCCTTTTTTGACCGACCCGACCGTGGCAGCGGAGGAGGAAGCGTCCGCTTTCAGTGTTAGAGCTTCGCTCGCCATGGCTATGACCGCGTCGTCCAATTCGAGGGAAACCGAGTTTTCGGGCAGATAGCCGCATTTGCCCGAGGAGGTCAAGGCGAGCAGCCAACCGTCATGCTGACCGACAATCTGCACAAGGGCGCCCGACTTGAGGGTTACTACAGTGGAAGTAGAGGACGAGGGCTTCACTTTGACCGCTGTCTGGGAGTTCAGCCTGCCCGATACCGCCGATGCCTCGGGCAATGTGGCGATGAAATCAGGTAGTTCATTAGGACTTTGGGGATTTCCCGCATCCGGAGTTGCGGATACGGTGGAAATCTGGGATATCGTTATGTTCGAGTAATAAAAGTTGATAATGTCGATGTAGGATAGCCCTTCGCTTGCCATCTGCTGCGCGCCGCGCTGGCTCATGCCCACTCCGTGACCGTAGCGGCTGTTAACAAGGTCGAAGCCGTTCGCGGTCTCGTTGACGGTGTACATCCTAAGGCTGGAGTTGGTATACAGCCCTGCGTCCGCAAGCTCCGAAAATGCGAGATCTAATTCTACGGGGACGGTTCCGCCCGCGTTCCCCGAACTTGCGCCCGAGGAAATCGCGGCGTAATAATCCGCTTCGATCTGGGCTTTTTCGGCGAGGGTTACCAGCCTGTTCTCGTTGACATAGAGCACATAGTCAGGTATGCCCTCGAGGTTGTAGAACTGGGGCGGCGCGAGAGAGGTGCCCGCGCCCGAAATGTTCACCGTCAAATAGAGCTTAACGCGAGTGTAAGAACGGCTGGGGGCGGCGTATTTGGGGGCATAAGGGACCGCCGCGGAGCATCCGGCTATAGAGAATGTGTCAGTAAAG
>CALNBC010000032.1 GCA_937874755.1 uncultured Clostridia bacterium | reverse complement strand
AAACTGACGCGCATGTCGCCAGTTTTGATTGAAGCTCAGGGGCTTCGACCCCTGAGACCCCGGGGATAGAGTTTTTCGGCAGTCTGAAAAGAAGCAAACTGCTTCATGTGCCTGCTCATTTTTTATAAACACGCAAAAATTGTTTTATATGTTTGTCTAAAATATCAAGGGCTTCCTGCTCCCTCTCGGGTTTGTTGTCGTATTGATTAAGCATTAGGAAGATGGGCGAATAAAAGTGAAGCGCCATTATATGCGGGTCACAATCGATGAAGGAACCTTGCTTCATCATGCTTCCAAACAGCGACTTTTGGAAATCGATAGCTCCATCGATAAAAAAGCTGTGGTACACCTGACTGGCTCGTTCGCTTTTGAGCTGCTCAACGGTAAGCATTCGCCTGAATTTGGAAGCGTAATCATCCTTCAGAAAGTAACGGAACAACTCCTTTGCCATCTGTCCTAGGGATTCGCCGCTCACGCGCATGTACTGCTCTGCAACAGACTCCATATCGCCGCTGGGCATCTGGATACTCTGCACCATTTGCTCGTAGCGAATAGTCATGCCTTCTATGATGCATACGAATATATCCTCTTTGCTTTTGAAATGGTTATAGACGGACGCAGCCTTAATCCCAACCGAAGCTGCTATGTCCCTCATCGAGACTCCATCGTAACCTCGTTCAGAAAACAAGGTCAACGAATGATCGAGGATTGACTCCTTTGTGCTTGTTGTGCTTTCCGTGATTTTTATCGCCACGGTCTTTCGGACTCCAACCACTTGTTATCTGACCAGTGTTGTTTGTCGAGCATGTTCCACGTGTTTGATAAATGCATCTTGCGCATAACATTGAACAGGAACTTCGTCTTAAAACCCGGTTTCACTTTCCCGATGTGCCCTTTGACTTCGCTTGCAAGCGCACCGGTTTTTAGTTCGATTTTACGTTTTATCTTCTCCGGCACTTCCTTCCATGATGACGCGCTGACGTTGATGCCCAATCTGTATGTTTTGGGCACACCCCACCAAAAAAGCTGCCTCGCTATCGACTTTGTGATGTTTTTGGTTCCAGCACCAGAGGCAGTTGTTACAGCTATGCCAATCTTGTCGAACATTTCTCTCCTCGGTCGATGCGACATCCACATGTAACCCATGTGATCAAAAAGTGTTTTGAGCTGACCTGACATTTCGAAGCAATAGGTGGGAGAATCGATGATTATCGCTTGTGACAGGCACATCGATTTAACTATTTCCTGCACACTTACGGCACCGAGGCACTTATTCTCTCCTTGGTAAATGCAGTTGAAACAACCGACGCAAAAATCGGGTCCGTCCTTGGGCAGAAAGTATTCATGGACAACCGTATCTTCGTCGGCAAGCTTTTTTAACAATGAGGACGATATGTGATAAGTGCTGCCTTTATGCACCTGCCCGTGTATTACTGTGATTTCCATGTCCCTTCACTCCTCCAAAAAATATGTGCTTGGAAGGTTAAATTCGCTCCCTTGCTAACACTCATTAGTATAACTAACAACCGTTAGTATGTCAAGGGGATCTTGTGATATTTCTACTATAATTTTCTGGGGTTTACAGATACGGACTTTTTGCGTTGTAATTGATACCCTCAGCGGCAAACCTTTTTTTGATTTGTCTGGTCATAACCGGCGCTAGTATTCTAGTGATAAACGAAGGTATCTTCATGGCTGCGTTTTTGTATAATGCTTCGGACGAGTGCTCGTCTTTAATAATATGGTCGATGAATGCGTTCACCGCCGGAACCATTTTCTTTGCGCCCATAATCTTTTCAAGGGGCTGACCGTTCAGCACTGCACCACCTCCCATCACAAATCCACCCTTGAATTCCACAGGATTGTTCTCTGCAAAATTCTCGAGTAGCCTTATGCCATGTTCGTGGGTATGCGTATAGGGCATCCCGCCTTGGATGAATCCATACAGGCTTTGCCCATGCAACACCCCGGCACTTTCGGACATAGACGAAAGAAGATTTATGGTATCCGCTGGGTAAGAGCACACATAGGAAGGACCTATCAAAACAATGCTATCCGATGTTTTTACCTTATCTAGCAGAACATTCATGCTTTTCAGATAGTCATAGAGATTGCACTTTTCCACGTCATTCGCATTAGAATGCATCTTCTGTGCGAAATAGTCCTTAAGCATACTGCTCGTTCCCTTCGGTCTCGGACTAAGGTTTATGATGATATACTTCATAGTTCCGCAACCTCCAGTGCTAGTTTTTCGACATCTGTACTTGCATAGCTGCTGGCAACAACTCTGCCTAAATGCTTTACATCGATAATGTTACCTATTTCTTTCAACAGATTTTCAAATGACAACCGTTCGTTTTCTGTCGTTTTATCACTCTCTGCTATGCCGACGATTTTCGTCATTTTAGAAATTGTCCCTTTGACCAATTCGCCATTTTTGTAATTATAGAATCGGTACCCTGTCAGCGACATTTTGTCTACAATTCTCTTGATGCAAGCGGAGAACCCGCCCCAAACCATGGGCGAAGTGTAAATAATAGTATCGCCTTCCATCAACAGTGGGACAATGCTGTCCATATCATCCCTGAACACGCATTCTCCATAGGTTTTGTATGTGCACCCCTCGCAGCCGTAACACGGTTTTATATCCAAACCGCTGGCAGATACAAATTCTACCTCTTCCTCTTGGCTTTTTCCTTTGTAGTACTGGTAAAGTGATTTTCCTATGTTTTCTTTTTTATCGTCTGAAATAATAACTATCATCTTCCCTCACCTGAACTCTTCTCTTATTTTTACCAAATTGCTTTCAATTTTGGATATCGTCTTAAACGTCGCCTCGATTTCTTCTTCAGTTACTCCCGCATAAAACCTATTCATAAAGTCGATCTCTTTCTCTTTGTACTTCTCGCCGAGTTCGTATTTCTTTTCAGTTGCAACCACGCGGAGCTTGCGCTTGTCCGTCTCGTCTAAATACGTTCGCACAAATCCGCGTTCCTGTAGCTTATTCACGAGTTGCTTGACATTTTGATGAGAGCTGCCCATCAATTCAGCCAATTCGCTTATTGTCGGAGGATTATCCACAAATAAATACATGCATATCAACAGGAAAAACTGCTTGCATGTGATTTCTTCATAAAACGCGTCGCCAGCTGTTTGCAACCTGTTGTCGAACGTGAAAAAAAGCCCGAATAGAGCTCTTCTTGTATCGACTCCTTCGAGCAGCTTATATCTATCCAACTTCCGCCTCCTGTTAATTCCTTAAACCCGCAAGAGCGTAGCTGACCGCGCTATTCAAGGCTACGCTCGGCAAATCACAGCTAACAAATATTATTTAATATATTACCTAATTACTCACCTGTCAACGTTTTAGCCGCCATTCTGCACAAATGTATCAATACTCTTGAATTGACTGCCGATGTGCTGTACATTTGAATCAAAGGTATCCCTGCCAATATAGCGCTTTGCTTAGCAAAATTCTTAATTTCAGAGAGGCTCGACATGAATGACAAAACTTACGAATTTACCGCAGTTGTTAAAAAGGTTCCGGATATGGACGGAGCGTATGTCGAAGTCCCTTTCGATGTGAAAGCGGAGTTCGGAAAAGGGCGTGTACTTGTCGATGCGACATTTGATGGCGAGCCTTACGAAGGACAGGTTGTGAGAATGGGCACAAGCTGCCATATAATAGGCTTGCGAAAAGACATTCGCGCAAAAATCGGCAAACAGCCTGGCGACAGTGTGAATGTAACTATAAAGGAGCGCACTAAAACTATGTGGAAATGTGAAAAATGCGGTCGGGAGTTTGTAAACGCCAACCAAGAACACTATTGCAGCGAACCCGCGGGCGCTATAGACGATTATATCGCCGAGCAGCTACCAGACGTACAACCGCTGTTGACAAAAGTTCGGGACGTGCTCCGCGCCGCTCTGCCAGACGCAGAAGAGCGCATCTCTTGGCGCATGCCGACCTTTTGGAAAAAGCGAAATATAATCCATTTTGCAGCATTCAAAAACCACATTGGGATATACCCCGGTGCTGTGGCAATGGAGCACTTTGCGCCGCGCTTGACCAAGTACAAGACGAGCAAGGGCGCGCTACAACTTCCCTACTCAAAACCGCTCCCGCTTGAGCTGATTGCTGAGATTGCGAGATGGTGCTACGAAACAGGGAATCACCACTGATTGGGGGTAGAATATGTCAAAACTCCGAAAAATGCTCAGCGATTGGGACGCGCCTTACATCCAAAAGCTTGTGAAGCTTATCGAAACGCAGAGCAAGCTGACACTGGTAAACTGGGCGGTTGATTATTCGGAGCGCGTTCTGATGCCCCTGTGGAGCAAACACTACCCGGGCGATATTCGCCCGCAACATGCGCTGAACGCTGCTCGGGACTGGTTGGCAAAAGCTATCAAACTGCCTCAGGCAAAAACCTTTATCCTAAAGTGCCATGAAGCTGCCCGCGATGCCGAAGAGAATCCAGTAGCTCAGGCGGCCGCGAGGGCAATCGGGCAGAGCGCATCGACTATTCACTCCGCAAGGCATTGCATCGGACTCGCGCTTTACGGAGCATTGGCTGTCGCGTACAACACTCTCGGGACAGGCACGGCTTGGGAGCAACTCGAAAAAAGTGCTGCTGATGAATGCGGCCGTATGTTGGAAGCGCTTAGTTCGATATCGATAAAGGACGAACCTAATCCGGCAAAAATCGAATGGAGATGCTGACAAACAGGATTATTAATGCAGAACGTCGCACGCTCTGACTTTCGATCTTATCCGAAAATTCTTTTTGCTGGATTCGGCAACCAAAATGTATATTGTGGCGCAATTCTTTTGTTTTTTTACCACATCGTGCTAATCTTTATAATATTGAACATTATCCCTTTGAGCTAACCTTAGTATTTTAAGTTCGCGCAAAAAGGGTATATTTTAAATCGCACTAACGATGGGGGAGCTCTTTATGAATCAAACTGGAACCGAAAAGCACACCAAAAAGAAAAGAAAATGGCTGTGGCTGATAGTAGTTTTGCTGGCTGTAGTGGCGGTAGTCTTAGTTACCCAAAAGAAAGCGCCTTCTGAAGGGTTCAATGTGCGCACCGCTGTCGCAGAGACTGGTAGTCTTTCGATTACGGTGGTCGGTACGGGAAACCTGGAGTACGACGAAGCAGTGGACATAGAAATACCCTCTGGTATTGTCATAGACGAAATACCGATAGAAAGCGGCGCTAGCATAGCCACAGGCGACACACTGGCAACATTCGACCCTCTATCTATAAAGCAGGAAATTAAATCCGTGCAAGGGCAATTAGATGCGTTGTACAGGCAAATCAGCGCGGCGCGGGAGACCCCCGAAACAGAGAGCATCAAGGCGGTCGTACCCGGTCGCGTGAAGAAGATATACGCCCTCGAAGGCGGCAATGCGCTGGACACTTATCTCGACAGCGGCGCGCTGATGTTACTTTCTTCGAACGAAAAAATGGCGGTAGCCTTTGAAGGGTCAGCTGGCTTAACCGTCGGTGATGAAATCGTCGTCGTGCTGGAAAACGGCAATACTGAGGAAGGTACTGTTGAAGAAGCGGTAGGCGAAAAATACACTGTCACGCTGACCGACGACGGACCAAAGCTAGGCGAAGCGGTTACCATTCAAAACGAAGACGGGAGTGTACTTGGAAAGGGTAACTTGCATATCCATCAGCCTGTGAAAGTCATATCGTCGTACGGCGATATCAAAACGATACATGTCTCGGAAAACGAAAAGGTGCGTATCGGAGAGACTTTGATTACTCTCGAGGGCATTCCCGTCAGTACTGAATACGAGCAACTTCTTGCGGATCGAGATGAATTGCTTGAGAAGCTCGATGCACTGCTCGAGTTGTCCAAAAGCAATACACTTGCCGCGGAAATGAATGGCGTTATTCTGAACGTCAACATTGTGGAAGGAACACCTACGGGCGGCACCGCCCCGGACCCTACCGCAACGACAGGAAACCAAGCTTTTGCGACCAGCCAAGCTTCCCCAAGCGCAATGGGCGATATTATGGCAACAGCGTTTACGGCTGCAAGCGATGATAACGTCGTGCTCACAGTAAACGTAGACGAACTCGACATACTTTCCATAGAAAAAGGCATGAATGTCGATATTACTTTCGATGCGGTACCGGATAAGACGTTCACCGGAAAAATTACAGAAGTATCCGATTCTGCAGTCGCGGGCGCAGGTATTGCAAAATACCCCGTTAAAGTAGTCATTCCTAGGGACGAAGTCATGCGAGCGGGTATGAACGCCACTGCGACCATACTGGTGGAAAAAAGGGAGAATGTGCTTCTTATCCCCGTTGTGGCACTGCAGGAAACAGGCGGACGCGTGTATGTCTACACCGAGCAGAATGCCAAAACTGGCGAGCTTTCTGGCGAGACTGACATTATCACCGGAAACTCAGACGGTGTGTACGTTGAAGTATTAGACGGGCTTAAAAGTAGCAGCACCCTCTATTACAGGGCAGCGGCTAACGAGTTCATGGAAAGGTTCTATTCCCAAGACAGATTCGGCGGAAACTATGGTTATGGCGGCAATGGTGGGGAGTGAGCGCATGATTCAACTGCACAACGTATCAAAAATATACAATGTCGGCGGGCAGGAAGTCCGCGCGCTTGACCGTGCCAGCCTTACAATAAACGACGGGGAGTTCGTCAGCATAGTAGGACCTTCTGGAAGCGGAAAGTCCACTCTGATGAATATAATCGGCTGTTTGGATGTTGCGGATAGCGGCGAATACATACTGGACAGTCAACCAATCGAGCAATACTCCGAAAGCGAACTGGCGCACATTCGCAACCGCAAAATAGGCTTTATTTTTCAGGGGTTCAATCTGCTCTCGAGGCTCACCGCGGAAGAAAATGTCGAGCTGCCTTTGATTTATCAGCGGGTGGGTTCGGCCGAACGCAGGGAACGCGTCGCCGAGGCTTTGAAGTGGGTAGAGCTTTATGAGCGCAGAAAGCATAAACCAACGGAATTGTCCGGCGGGCAACAGCAGCGCGTCGCTATTGCCCGCGCTTTAGTGACTAGACCCTCGCTATTGCTTGCCGACGAGCCTACGGGCAATCTTGATTCCAAGACGGGTGACGAAATAATGCGCCTGTTTCACGAATTGCATCGCCGGGGTAACACCATCGTGCTTATAACCCACGACATTGACGTGGCAAATCAAGCGGAGCGCAGAGTACACATATTAGATGGGCGTGTGCAAGAGGAGGCATCATGATCATCCAGTCTATCAAGATGGCCATGGAAGCTATCTCCTCAAACAAGATACGCTCCTTCCTTACGATGCTCGGCATCATCATCGGGGTAATCGCCCTTATCGTGCTCGTTTCATTGGTTGGCAGCGCCTCAGACTCCATTACCGACCAAGTAAACAGCCTGGGGAGCAACTTGCTGTACGTATCCATAACGGATGATAAGGGAATCCCCATGAAGCTAGATGAAATTGAAAAAATCGCTTTAGACAAAGAGTTTTCCGCTATGGCGCCCATGGGACAACTAACGGCAATCGCTCAAAACGGGCATGCAGACGAAGTGGCAACGGTTTACGGCACGACTCCTTCATACAGTGATATCCGCGGTTTGGATGTGGATTACGGACGGTTCCTGCGCACAACTGATGTGGAGAACAGCAGCTATGTAGCGGTTCTCAGTCAAGATGCAGCTACGGAACTGTTTGGCAAAACTAATATCGTAGGCGAGCGAGTTTCCCTCGATGGGCGCAGCTTTCTCGTGGTGGGCGTACTGGCGGAAGATACCTCCTTTATGAGCATGATGAGCAACAGAATTGCAGCTTATATTCCCTACACTGTGGCTACGCGCATGTCTGATTCCTTGAGCGGCGTGAGCACTATATACGCCTCTTCGTCCAATCCGAACAGCATGGACGGGGCTGAAGAAGTGCTGAATTCCATTATGATGAAGCGACTTAAGGGAGATGAGGATGCCTTCAGCATAATCAACCAGTCAACAATAATGGATGCAATGGGCAGCATCACCGACATTCTGTCCCTTTTGTTGGGCGGTATCGCAGCCATTTCCCTCCTTGTTGGGGGCATCGGAATAATGAACATCATGCTGGTTTCCGTCACCGAGCGCACCAAGGAAATCGGTATACGCAAGGCAATCGGAGCCGATAGGAGCAGCATAATGATGCAATTCCTCATAGAAGCGCTGGTCATAAGTCTTATGGGTTGTGCAATAGGCATCGTACTTTCCTGGTTTATCATTCAGCTTGCCACGATGGCGGCAGACGGGGTGGTCACATTCACCATATCCGGTGGCGTTGTAGGAGTCGCTGTGGCATTTTCGGTGGCTATTGGAGTGGTGTTTGGGATTTATCCTGCTTACAAGGCTGCAAAAAAACACCCGATTGAGGCGCTGAGGTACGAAGGCTGAGCTTAACCTGTTTATGGAAAAACTGATTGACATTGTGGGTGAGCCTTTCTTCACCCACTTTCTATTGAAAAACTAATGCAGAACTAATTGTTAAAGGCAAAATAAGCGGTATACTATAAGGGACGAGTGATTTATTTGAGACCGCCTTATTTTTGCCTTTATTGTTATGCTAAGCCTATCTTAACTCTTAGTAATTTCTGCGGGAGGATTAAGTTATGCGAAACAAACACAGCATGTCTGACTATGTAAACATGGGTACTGCCATAGGTCTTTGTGCAGCCGGAGGTATATTGCTGGGAGCCATCTTTAGCAACCTGATATTGGGTCTAATCATCGGTGTGGCAATCGGTGTGGTGCTAGGGGCAGTTTTACAGCTGAATATTAAGAAAAAAAGATAAGGTATTTTATTGTGCCTCTCTTTGCTTCGATTTTGCTTCTGATAAAAGTTTCGTTTTTTTGTAAAACTGTAATTTTCGCAATAAAAGACCGCCAAATTAATATATAAAACGTTCCATCCGCGAATATACGATGTGTCAATATTCGAGCGGTGGTCGTTATTTGCGTGCACTCAACACTTATACATAGAATCGGGAATATTACCCGAGGCTCCTTGGGATACTATGGATAACCCTATAATAATTACTAAGGAGATTAGCGCTAATGTCTAAATGGGCAGATGAAGGCACCGATGGCAGCACGAAAAAAATAGAGCAGTTGAAGGCATTCACAGTGGATAATACTGACCAAAAGCTCACCACAAACAATGCCCTCAAGCTTTCGAACAGCGACGATTCGCTTAAAGTTGGGAATCGCGGACCCACTTTATTGGAGGACTTTCAGCTCCGGGAGAAAATAACGCATTTTGACCACGAGCGCATACCCGAGCGCGTTGTTCATGCACGGGGCGCCGGAGCGCACGGGTATTTTGAAGTGTATGAATCTATGGCCGAATACACCATGGCTGATTTTTTGCAGGATCCCAACGTAAAAACGCCAGTTTTCGTGCGCCTTTCCACTGTAATTGGCTCGCGCGGCTCATCGGACACCACC
>CALNBC010000031.1 GCA_937874755.1 uncultured Clostridia bacterium | reverse complement strand
GCGGGTACCGAGCGCGGCATCGTAGAGCCCCAGACCACCTTCTCAACTTGCTTCGGCGCGCCTTTCCTGCCTCTACACCCTTCGGTTTATGCCGACATGCTGGGCAAGAAGATAGACGAGCACGACACTCGCGTTTATCTCGTGAACACAGGCTGGTCGGGTGGTCCTTACGGAGTGGGTAAGCGCATGTCCATCAAGTACACCCGCGCTATGGTCTCCGCCGCGCTGAACGGCGAGCTCGAAAAGGTTGATTTCATCGCCCATCCCGTCTTCAAGGTGCTCATGCCCGCTTCCTGCCCCGGCGTTCCCGCCGAAGTGCTGGATCCGAGGCAGACCTGGCAGGATAAAGCCGCTTATGATGCCTCAGCGAAGGATCTTGCGGCGCGCTTCGTCAAGAACTTTGGCAAGTACGACCACATGCCCAAGGAGATTGTCGAAGCGGGACCTAGCGCAGACTAAAACTAGAGTACACGCCGCGCAAGGGCATTGGACGCGCATCGAAAAGGGATTGTGAATCACTGCGCTCCTCCCGATGCTGCAACCAAAATGTATTTAAGTTGTATACAGCTATATTTTGGAGTGCGGCAAACAGAAAGGCGAACACATCGGATGAAATCTGTTGTTATGGTGTGCGTGACCCGACAGAAAAACTGCGCCCGGCTTATTGAGCTGGGCGCACGCCTTGCAAAAAAGAACGACAAAGAGCTGTTAGTGGTGCACGCGCTTAGGAAGAGCGACAAAGTGCTGGGAGTGGGCAACGAGGCGGAGGCGTTAGAGCGCCTTTTTGTGCAGGCGACGGACAACGGTGGCTCATTGATGGTCGTCCGTTCGGACGACATTGCCAGCGTGCTGGTCTCGACCGCCCAAAAGTACAACGCAAGTGTGATAATACTGGGCACGACCCCCGCTTCCGAACCCGTCAGCCTTGCGACGAGACTGCGGGCAATGATGCCCGACATGGAGATAATCTCTGTGGACGGTGAAAGCAGCACCGGCGCGTTTCGCATAAGCATGAACGTGTGAGGTTGCCTTCTTAACTGTATTAAAAAACGTACCGGGTGACCTTGCGTTGAGGTTGCCCGGTTTTCTCTTTAGTGAAAAGCGTGAATTTCATTGCGGAAAGTACTGTGAAATTGTATAATTATTAAAAGAAATATCCTGCTTTTTATGATGGATGTGTGACTTACTTCAAAAAATGCAAGCACCTTTTTCTCAACTGATACCTGAAGCAATTCCCCCAAGGTTACCGTTTTCCTTGCATATACTTTCAATAGCGGTTACAATAATACCGCTATTTTTGTTGTTTTATCCTATTATAATTTACGCATATCTAAAAGGAGGATTCGGACTCAATGAAGCGAGCTATAGTGACCGTTCTGGGCGAGGACAAGGTCGGAATCATTGCCGCGGTATCAGCGCGGCTTGCGCAGTTTTCCATAAACATACTGGACATTACCCAGACTATAATGGCGGGCGAAGTCTTTGTTATGATCGCGCTGGTGGATATCGACGGTGCGACGGCTCCCTTCCACGAAATAAAAGAAGACCTTGCCGCGCTTGGCACCTCGATGGAGCTGTCCATAAAGATACAGCTCGAAGAGATATTCAACGCCATGCACAAGGTTTAAGGTGAAACGCCATGGCAATGCTAAATCAGCACGAGATTCTGGATACGATTAAGATGATCGACCAGCAGAAGCTGGACGTTCGCACCATAACGATGGGCATATCCCTGCGCAGCTGTGCTTCCGATTCCATGGGTAAGCTCTGCGACAAGGTGTACGACCACATCTGCAGAACCGCTAAAGACCTTTGCCGCGTCGGAAGGGACATCGAAGACGAGTTCGGCATACCGATAGTGAACAAGCGCATCTCTGTCACCCCTATAGCGCTGATAGCCGAAAGCACGGGCGCATCGGACTATAATCCCGTCGCCCGGGCACTGGATCGCGCCGCCAAGGAGGTCGGGGTCAACTTTATTGGCGGTTTTTCCGCCCTGGTGCACAAGGGGATGACCAGTGGGGACAAGGTGCTGATAAACTCCATACCCGAAGCCCTCGCAACTACTGAGCTGGTCTGTTCCTCGGTCAACGTCGGAACGACCCGGGCGGGTATAAATATGGACGCCGTCTACGAGATGGGCAAGACCATCAAGCGCGCCGCGGAACTCACGGCGGAAAGGGACGGTATTGGCGCTGCAAAGCTCGTGGCTTTTTGCAACGCGGTGGAGGACAATCCCTTCATGGCGGGCGCGTTCCACGGTGTGGGCGAGGCGGACAGCGTGATCAACGTGGGCGTTTCCGGACCCGGCGTGGTGAAGTCCGCATTGGAACAGTGCAAGGGTCAACCCTTTGACGTCGTTGCCGAAACTATAAAGCGCACCGCATTTAGGGTCACCCGGGTAGGGCAGTTGGTCGCGCGGGAAGCAAGCTCCAGGCTGAACGTACCCTTTGGCATAGTCGACCTTTCCCTTGCTCCCACGCCTGCGGTGGGGGATTCCGTCGCGAGGATACTGACCGAAATGGGTCTCGAACAGGCGGGCGCCCCGGGCACCACTGCCGCATTGGCGCTGCTAAACGACGCCGTTAAAAAAGGAGGCGTGATGGCCTCCAGCCACGTAGGAGGGCTTTCCGGTGCCTTTATTCCCGTCTCCGAGGATGAAGGCATGATAGAGGCTGCTGCATCAGGCGCGCTCACTCTGGAGAAACTTGAAGCTATGACCTGTGTCTGCTCGGTGGGGCTGGACATGATTGCAATCCCCGGCGACACTTCCGCGGAAACCATAGCCGCCATACTCGCGGACGAAGCGGCGATAGGCATGGTAAACAACAAGACCACCGCCGTAAGGCTAATTCCTGCTCCCGGCAAAAACGTAGGCGACTTTGTGGAATTCGGCGGGCTTTTGGGGCGCGCGCCGGTAATGGCGGTAAACACTTTCGGTTGCGCGGATTTTGTGCGCAGGGGAGGCAGGATACCCGCACCCATACACAGCTTAAAGAATTGAATTAGAATTTTGAAAATCCTTTGCACCACAGCATTGACAATGCTTGGATTAAAACGATTTGATAAACACTAATTTGATAAATATTAATAAGGAAGAAAGCGTGATAATATGTCTGCGACAACCGAAGAAGGAAATGCGCGATTCTCGATAAAGCGCCTGCTCCATCGTTACTTCATAGACGCCATGGGCGCGATGGCACTTGGGCTTTTCGCCTCGCTCATCATCGGGCTGATAATAGGTCAGCTGGCGAAGATACCCGCGCTATCCTTTTTGCAGTTCATAGCGGATATGCTCTCCGCCTCTTCCCCGGTGGTGGGCGCAGCGATCGGTGTTTCGGTCGCCTACGGTCTTAAGGCAAAACCCCTGGCGATGTTCGCCTGTGCTGCGGTGGGAGCTTTGGGCTATACTTCGGGCGGACCGCTGGGCAGCTTTATCGCCGCTGTGGTCGGCGCGGAGCTAGGCACGTTCATAGGCGGCAAAACCCCGGTGGATATCGTGCTCATCCCCCTGGTGACCATCATTGCCGGTGGGTTGACCGCCAATTTGGTCGGTCCGGCGATAGGCGGCTTTATGGACTGGCTGGGCGGAATAATCAACAACGCGACGTATCTCGCCCCCGTACCCATGGGGATTGCAGTTTCGGTACTCATGGGTCTCGCGTTGACAGCGCCAATTTCCAGCGCCGCAATAGCTATTTCTCTCGGGCTTTCGGGCATCGCCGCAGGCGCCGCAGCAGTGGGTTGCTGCTGCCAGATGGTCGGGTTCGCCGTCGCCTCTTTTCAGGACAATGGCTGGGGTGGCTTGATTTCCCAAGGAATCGGCACGTCTATGCTCCAGTTTAAGAACATAATGAGAAAGCCGCAGATTTGGCTCGCGCCAACCATCGCCTCCGCAATACTCGGCCCCGTTTCTTCCGCGGTGCTTGGCATGACTAACACCGCGACCGGTGCGGGCATGGGAACCAGCGGCCTCGTGGGGCAGTTTGGCGCATGGGCGGCGATGAGCGAGACCATGGCGCCCGCCGCGCTAGTTGGACTGATACTGCTGATGCACTTCCTACTGCCGGCGGTTTTGACTCTTGTTTTCGATAAATTATTTAGAAAAATTGGCTGGGTAAAACCTGGAGACATGAAACTTTCCATCGACTGAGCCTGCCCAAGGCCGCTACCAACGGGGACAAAAGAGCCCGTTGCTAACCCATATGTTCGGAACGTACCGAACATATGCATGAAATTTTGATTGTGAAGCGACATATAGAAATCGTAAAAACTGGTGTTGACAAGGCTTGTCCTCGGTGCTACTATATACAAGCTGACCCGCGAGCGGGGAGGCAAGACCGGACCTTGAAAACTGTA
>CALNBC010000030.1 GCA_937874755.1 uncultured Clostridia bacterium | reverse complement strand
TACATCGCCGCGCCGGGCCCGACCATAGATTTCGCCTGCCCTACCGGCTTGGGCATACCCATTGAGGAGCGGAACGGCGACGAGGTGCGCACAATATCAGGAGTGCAAATAGCGCCCAAGGGAGTAAAGGTTTTCAACCCGAGCTTCGACGTAACCCCCGCGGAAAACATAACCGCGATAGTAACCGAGCGCGGGATAGCATACCCGCCTTTTGAGGAAAGCCTCGCCGCGCTGTACGAAATGGAGTATAGATGAGTACTGCCAAAGCTCACGATACCAAGCTATTGTATCGGGACGAGTATTTTATTCAGGACAAGGATACGGACGTTTTCGGCTCGTTGAGACCCGCGTCCGTCGCGCTTATTATGCAGGACCTCGCCGAGCTGCACGCCTCGAGCTACGGCAATTCGCGGGACGACCTGCTGAAGACCAACGCGGTATGGGTGCTGGCGCGCACGAAGGCATCGTTCTCCAAACTGTCTGGCCCGCGGGAACGTCTCGAGCTTCTTACATGGCCGGGGCGGATGGTGCGCAGCATATTCCCGCGATATTATTCTTTTAAACTTGACGGCGAAACCATAGGCTCCGCTGTAACGCTGTGGATGCTGGTGGATTCAATCAAACATGAACCCGCAGACCCCGCGGCGCACAACGTTTACATCACCGGCGACCCCACAATACCCCCTCCTTTGGGAAATCCGGTGCGCCTGCGCGAAAAGGGGGAACCGCTATATTCCGTCACCCGCCGCTGCTCGTACAGCGACCTAGACTACAACCGCCACATGAACAACGCCCGCTACGTCGAATGGCTATGCGACACCGTGAATCCATCGAGCACGCCCAAGGGCTTTCAGGTCAACTTCCTTTCCGAAGTGCGAAACGGCGAGGAAATCAGCCTGAATGTTTATCAAGATGCGCTCGTCGTCGGCATAAATGCGAACGGCGTGCGCGCATTCGAAGGAAAGCTCGAGTTCTGAATTTAGCGTGCGAATTTGGCCTATGCAGCATTGCAGCCAATTCGCTGCTGATGGAAATTCCCTCAGCAGTTTGCCGACACCGCTGATGAAAACACTGTGCTCCTGTGGTATAATTACTGACATTATCAAGTACGAAAGGATTCCTCGTCTATTGGAAAAAAAACGGATCCTCTTCCTTTTGCTTTGCGCGGTATTGGGTCTTGCCGCGGGCGCAGTTAGCTTATTGCCCGTCGACCTGTTGCCTGCCCTTTTGTTTCCCGTACTCATGTTCGTCGCCGGCAGCATAATGGGATTTCCCGGCGCATCTATTGCCACCTTGTCCTGTTTTTTAGTTTTGGCAATCCTCTTTGGAGAAGCTGCGCTGCCGGATGCGATATACGGCGGCGTAATGGCGTACGGAGGTGATGTCGTTCTCCCGCCGTTCCTTCGAAGCTCTGGTGGGTTCCTGCGGCATTGTTTTGCTGGGAGTATGGAGCAATATACTCGTCGCGGCACAAATGAACGGACCCCAAGTAATAGAAAACCTCTTCGTGGCGGACGAGACCATAGTTGCACTTATGCGCCAGTCATACGCGCTCATGGGGCATACCGAGCAGGAAGTCGCCACGCTCATAGGCGAGTTCATCTCGCTTTACGGCGAAATGGTGCCCGCGGCGCTGCTAGGCTTTGCCATGCTCGCAGGGCTCGCGTCATTTTTGTCGGTCTGCGCGCTCACCAGGGGAAGAAGGCGGTTCTTGGTTCCACCCTTTGCCCTTTGGGCAATGCCGCGCGGGAGTATGCTGGGCGCCGCTTTGATGCTGATATTTGGGTTCGTCGGCAGCTCGCAGAACTGGCCGGGGTTTTCCTCGGTGCTCCTCGCAGCCCAGACCTATATAATGATTACCTATTCAATACAGGGACTTGCCGTTCTTTGGTTCATGCTCGGAAAAACCAAGCTACCCCTCGGCGCGAAGCTGCCCCTTGCCGCAATCGCCGCAATATTCGTGGGGACGGGGCTTTTGTTCATAGCAGTTTTAGATTACATGATGGGCTTTAGAAGAAGGATCCCCCCCAACGAAGCGGGGCCATTCGGCCCGCCTTCCGTCTGAGCGGGATTAGGAGAGGGCGCCGCTTATGAGGAACCTGTTTACTACCTTGTTTGGCAAAAAGAAAAATGCCGAGGGCACGGAGTCTGCCGCAAAGACCGTCAAGCCCGAAAAGCACGAAAAAAACGAGCACATCACTCTGCCGCGCTTTTTGAAGAAGGCTCAGCTACCCATGGTGCTCAT
>CALNBC010000029.1 GCA_937874755.1 uncultured Clostridia bacterium | reverse complement strand
GAAAAACTCTTTGACCATGAAGTAAGCTAAGATATGGTGCCATTCTTCGGGAACGAGGATTGGTTTGTCGTTCATGCCAATGGTTTGCGTCGGCTTCTTGTAATAAACTAGATCAAGAGAATAAGCCCCGTCGGGGATAGGAGCAAAACCTATCTTGTCGATTGCCAGGTAGTAAGACACAGGGGCGGCGGTAATCTCGTTTTCAATGTCATCTTCGCGGATTAAAAGCAAGGTCGAGCCGTTTCGCTTAATAGACTTCACCGCACCGCAATCGGGAAGAAAGCTATACTCCTTTTGCCCTACCGCAGTTTCGATTGTTCCGGTTCCTCTGGCGCATAGCCCGCGAATACATATCTCCCGATACCCTTGGTTCAAAATTATCTTGATGGTTTCTGTATACTCTGGTTTTGAGAACTTGCCCCTTATCGGCTCATCAAACAAGGCGAGGGCCGTTTCATATATCTGTTGCCCGGTCATTTTCTCACCTCTGATACGAAATTATTTTTGGGTGCAGCACATGGTTCCAGATGTCTTTCCCAAACTCTCGACCTGCTTCGCGAACTTCCTCTTTGCCCTGCCGGTCTACTTTCTCTTTTTGTTCGCGCATATTGTGGGCGAACGTTTTCACGTCTATGCGGCTCCACCGCCCAGCTCTGAGTTTTTCTATTGCCCTGCGGTCCCATTCATCAAAGCTCATCTGATGGGCATAATATCCTCGGTCACAGCCAGTTTGTAGCCATTTCAAGACTTGGTATTCTTGTTCGCGATCGTCATAAACTACCTTTAGATACGGGTCGTCTAATTCTTCGCGTACTTGTTTAGTTGCGCTTTCATATTCGTATTGCATCTTATCACCTCAAAAGAAAAGGGGAGGCGTCAAACCTCCCCTAGTTTGTTACTGTTGGTTAGCTGCTACTGCCGCTGCTACTGCCGCTGCTACTGCCGCTGCTCGGCTGAGTGACTTCGAACGCCGAAGCCACGTCGTAGATGGTGGCGCATTGCCACGGCTTGTAGTGTCCGAGTTCGTACCCTTCCAGAAGGAACGCCTCGTAAGCCGCGTAGTCGTTGACCCATTTCCACATATTGCCGTCCATATCAGAGAATCCGAGTTTCTTAGCCAGGAACTGCACCATGCCAGACATCTCGTTGATGAAGATAGTGTTATCTGGGCAGTAGTTCCCGGAGAGGATCGGAATCCCGTTGAAAGTGACGACTTCGTACGGCCACAGGTCGATTTTCTTGCTCGGTTCGATGTACTCTTGGTTCTGGATTTTGTTGGCAACGAGCGTTTGGGCAACGCCAGTGGTCGCAAACGCTACAAGGTTCTTTTTCTTGGCTTTCTTTTGCGTTAAGAGTTTTTGTACTAATCCGACCATGTTAACGATGTTCGGAACGTGCGAGCCGGTTGCGGCTGAACTGGTTCCGAGCTTCCCGTCGGCCTGCACATACTGTACCGTTGGCCGGAACCATGCACCGGCGGAAAGCGCGCGGTTTACACCTAACACAGTGTTGTTATTCGTGCCGATAAGAGCTTTCAGTCCGTAAAACTCGTTCTTGTAGCCGCCCTTGTGGAATATTTTAGCGTCCTCTAAAGATGCGGCGAAAGCGGCAAGCCCCGCAGCGGCAACGCTATGCACCAGCGTAAAGGAATAATCGTCGATGATGTCCCCGACCAGTACGCCTGTTGCGTTGGTAATGGGGTCATTGCTAGCATCCAAGAAGTCGATAGGCATACCTGGTCGCAGATACTGGGTCGTACTACCTTCGGCCAGTGTAATAACTGAAGGATTGGTGGCAGTCGCTTCGTCAACGATAGCTAGCGGGGTGTTCCCGCCGTCGCCAAAGTTCATCCGCTCCTTCTCACACTTCATGGCGTCGGTGATACCTTCTGTTTCAGAAGTAATCTCGTCTATGAAGGATTTCTCGTCGGTGTTCATCAGGTGGACAATTGCTTCGTAGATGCGAATCCGACCATCTCTCCATTTCGGGCTACCGGTGAAGGTTTTATATAGCGCCCGCTGTGCCGGAGAGAGTTGTCCGGATTCGCATC
>CALNBC010000028.1 GCA_937874755.1 uncultured Clostridia bacterium | reverse complement strand
CAAGATGAGTCTTATCGACCAGTTGGCCGAATGCCTTAAAAAGATGGGCAAGCATGTAAAAGTGATATATTTTTAGGAGAAGAAGATGCGGAAATTCGATACCCAGGTTCAACACCTGAAGTATAAAGTACTGCGCGAGGTAGCACGCCATGCTTATGAAGATACGCTGCTCGAGAGTATTTCGGACATTCCGAAGGAAGTAATGCCCTTAACAACGCCGGCCATGCGCTGCTGCATATACAAGGAACAGGCGATACTCGCTGAGCGTGTCAAGCTAGCCATGGGCGGCAACAAGAAGAACCCAAACGTAATCGAAACCATCGAAATAGCCTGTGACGAGTGTCCTGTAAGCGGATACGAGGTTACCGGAAACTGCCGCGGCTGCATCGCCCACCGCTGCGAAGCCGCCTGCCCCAAAGATGCGATTTACTTCGATCACCACAAGGCGCACATCGACAAGACAAAGTGCGTCGAATGTGGAAGATGCGCCTCCGTATGCCCTTACAGCGCGATTTCCAACCATAAGCGCCCCTGCGAGAACGCTTGCAAGGTAAAGGCAATCTCTAGGAGCGAAACAATGGCCGCGAAAATAGACAACGAAAAGTGCATAGCCTGCGGTGCGTGCGTTTATCAATGCCCGTTCGGCGCAATTATGGATAAATCCTACATACTCGACGCTATCAACCTCATTAAAAACAGCGAAGGCAATACAAAGTACAAGGTTTACGCTGTGGTCGCCCCTTCGATATCCAGCCAATTTTCATACGCGAAGCTCGGGCAGGTGGTTACAGGTATAAAAGAACTGGGCTTTTACCACGTGGTGGAGGCCGCCCTGGGGGCGGACATCGTCAGCAGCGAAGAGTCCAAGGAGCTATTGGAAAAGGGCTTTTTGACCAACTCCTGCTGCCCTGCTTTCGTAAGTTACGTCGAAAAGCAATTTTCCGACCTTGCGCAACACGTATCGCACAACCCCTCGCCAATGGTCGCCATCGGTAAGCACATAAAGAGGAACTCGCCCGGTGCGAAGGTGGTTTTCATAGGGCCCTGCACCGCAAAAAAGACTGAGAACACCCGAGGCGAAGCCGCTGAAGTTATAGACGTTGTATTGACCTTCGAGGAATTGCAGGCGCTGTTTGACGGCAAGAGAGTTGACCTTCCCTCCCTTCCCGAAACCGTATTGGATAATGCGTCTTACTTTGGAAGGATATTCGCCAGGAGCGGCGGTCTTTCCGAATCGGTGGGGCAAGCGCTCAAAGAACAGGACGTTCAGGATTTAGAATACAAACCCGTTGTCTGCGACGGCATAGAGGAATGCAAAGTCGCCCTTTTGAAGGCGAGAAAGGGCATCCTCGATGGCAATTTTATCGAGGGTATGGCTTGCACGGGCGGGTGCATCGGCGGCGCAGGTTGCCTGACTCACGGACCCAAGAACCGTGCAGATGTCGATAAATACGGAAAGCAAGCACTGGAAAAAACTATAAAAGACGCCATAAGCGTGCTGAAAATATAGCGTCATGCAAAAAGCTACCCGACTAAAAGCGAGTAGCTTTTTTATTTTTGTTGCATCGCGAAAGCCGATGCAGATTGGTCAGCGGTTGAAACCGCTTATGTCTAGCTTGCACCTTTCGGCGGAGATGATCTGCTTGAAAGCGTACATAGGTTGGGTCTTGGAGTAGCATATACCTTCGATTACAAACACGACAGAACCTTCCCTTATTTGGAGCATAGCGGCTTCGTTTTTGGTCGCAAAGGACACTT
>CALNBC010000027.1 GCA_937874755.1 uncultured Clostridia bacterium | reverse complement strand
TCCCGCTTACCAAAGACAATCTTTGGTGCTTGGTTTTTTGAGCTGTATTTGATTACAGCGAACAGTATCAGCAGAATTAACGGCAATGCATCCAAAGCCGGCACCTCCTTTCAAAGCGGGGTATTTGAATTACTCTTTGACTTTGGGTGCGCCGGACTCGGAAGCAATCGCATCCCTCATCTTGGTGTCGGACTGGACGTTCATCATGTTATAATAATCCATGACTCCGAGCTTGCCTGCGCGGAAGGCCTCTGCCATGGCGAGCGGCACCTCTGCCTCCGCCTCGATGACCTTTGCGCGCATTCCTGCGACCGCCGCCCTGTTTTCCTGCTCTTCGGCGACCGCCATTGCGCGGCGCTCCTCCGCCTTGGCCTGGGCAATTCGCTTGTCCGCCTCCGCCTGGTCTATCTGCAGCTGGGCACCGACGTTCCTGCCGACGTCTACATCTGCGATGTCTATCGAGAGAATTTCGAATGCTGTTCCCGCGTCCAGACCCTTGCCCAGAACCGTGCGGGAAATGAGGTCGGGATTCTCGAGTACTGCCTTGTGGGTGGTGGAGGAACCTACCGTGGTGACTATGCCCTCGCCCACTCGGGCGATGACAGTTTCCTCGCCCGCGCCGCCGACCAGCCTGTCTAAATTGGCGCGGACGGTGACCTTCGCCTTTGCGCGAAGCTCGATGCCATCCTTGGCTATTGCGGCAACGATGGGGGTTTCTATTACCTTGGGGTTGACACTCATCTGCACTGCATTCAAAACGTCTCGTCCGGCGAGGTCGATGGCGCACGCCTTCTCAAAGTCTAGCGGGATACCCGCTCTTTGGGCGGCGATGAGCGCGTTGATGACCCTGTCTACGTTGCCACCGGCGAGGTGGTGGGCTTCAAGTTTGTTGATCGGCACGTCGAGACCCGCTTTGGTCGCCTTGATGAGCGGATTGACTATGCGTGCGGGGCGGACTTTTCTGATGCGCATTCCGACCAGCTGGAAAATCCCGATTTTGACGCCGCTCGCGAGGGCGGAAATCCACAGGGATATCGGGAAAAAGCTGAAGAACAGCGCCAGCACGATTACTATTACTGCAATTATGATGATTGCGGTTAAGGTTCCTGGCATTTTGTGCTCCTTTCTGAATCAGCGGGTTGTTCCGTTGTCAGAACCAATAGATTTGGGCGGGGTCGATAGTTGGTGTTAGCTTGCGGGATAGTCTGGTTATTTAGATCGACACGTCGCTTTGCTTAGCGTCGATAGTTTTCCCAACGGCTTTTACGAGTATCCGCCGCCCCTCTACGCGAAGGACTTTGACGTGGATCTTTGCGGGTATGAATTCGCCTTCGGAAACGACGTCGAGCTTGACACCGTCAAAATCCGCCATTCCAGCAGGGCGAAGCACCGTTTCGGTTATTCCCTCCTTGCCGACGAAATACTCCATGTCCTGGGTGGTCATAAAGCCTTCTTCCGCGCTCGTCTTGTCATTCAGTATGAGCGAGGATTTGGAAATCGCCCCTTTTTGCGCGCTCCTCATGAATATCAACAGCATGACGCCTATTATCAGCAACACTATGATGAGCATCCAGAGCGCGGAAGCGAAGGAGTCAGCCCGAAGTAGCACCGCGAGTATCAGCGCGGCTATGCCGAGAAATCCTGCGACGCCGAACCCCGGGGTGAACATTTCTACAATCAACAGCCCTATACCGACTATCAGGCAAA
>CALNBC010000026.1 GCA_937874755.1 uncultured Clostridia bacterium | reverse complement strand
AGTATGGAAAAAGGAGCTCTCGCTTACGTGAAAACTCCTTTTCTTTGACAGGCTGATACCGCCGGTTTCCCGGCGATATAGTTCTTTGTACTTAGTTTATTTGGCGTAATCTGTAGCGCGGGTTTCGCGAATGACATTGACTTTTATCTGGCCTGGATAATCAAGCTCGCTTTCAATGCGTTTACATATCTCCCTAGCTACTAATGTTGTTTCCGTATCTGAAACAGCCTCTGGCTTTACGATTATGCGTACTTCGCGCCCTGCCTGGATTGCGAAAGATTTTTCAACACCTTCATAGGAGTTCGCAATCTCTTCAAGCTTTTCCAAACGCTTGATATAGTTCTCAAGTGTTTCACGGCGGGCACCTGGTCTAGCGGCCGAAATAGCATCTGCTGCTTGAACCAGAACCGCTTCAACAGTAGTTGGTTCAACATCACCGTGATGAGCCATAATAGCATGCACCACTGCGTTGTTTTCGCGGTACTTCTTTGCCAGATCAGCACCTATTTGTGCATGGGAACCCTCTATTTCGTGGTCAACAGCCTTGCCAATATCGTGAAGCAACCCAGCACGCTTTGCGAGAGCAACATTCGCACCCAGCTCCGCTGCCATTACTCCCGCGAGATTCGCTACTTCGACGGAGTGCATTAGCACATTTTGACCGTAGCTCGTGCGGTATTTCAACCGTCCAAGTAGCTTAACCAGCTCGTGGTGCAGCCCATGTATCCCGACAGAAAAAACTGTTTGCTCGCCTGCGTCGCGGATCTGATTGTCAATCTCACGTTTGGCCTTTTCGACCATTTCTTCTATCCTGGCGGGGTGAATTCGGCCATCCAACACGAGTTTTTCGAGGGCGATGCGCGCTACCTCGCGTCTTACTGGATCGAATCCAGACAGGATAACTGCTTCTGGAGTGTCATCAATTATTAAATCGATGCCGGTGGCGGTTTCAAGTGTTCTTATATTCCTGCCTTCGCGACCAATTATGCGCCCTTTCATTTCGTCATTAGGAAGGGGCACGACTGAAACGGTTGATTCTGCAACGTGGTCTGCAGCACATTTTTGTATAGCGATCGATATAATGTTTCTGGCGCGCTTGTCGGCTTCTTCTTTTGCCTTTGATTCGATATCCCTTATCATCACAGCGGCGTCATGTCTTGCTTCCCTCTCGACGTTCGAAAGCAGTATCTGCTTTGCGTCCTCAACTGAAAGTGCCGATATACGCTCGAGCTCTTCCAATTGCTTCGCGTGTAGACCTTTCGTTTCTTCTTCAAGCACCGCAATGCCCTTTTCGCGTTGGTCTAACTCTGATTCTCTGGCTTCTATGCCGTCCGTTTTTTTGTCAAGTGACTCTTCACGCTGCAGAACTCTGCGTTCAGAACGCTGAAGTTCGTTTCGCCTATCGCGGCATTCCTTTTCAAAGTCGGATCGCTGGCGATGGATATCTTCCTTAGCCTCTAATATGGTTTCTTTTTTCAAGGCTTCTGCGCGCTTTTGAGTATCTTCTATCATTTGCTTTACAGCTTCTTCTGCGCGGCCTATCTTGGCTTCAGCGATGTTTCGGCGGTAATAATAACCGCCCACCGCACCGCCAGCAATGCCTGCCGCGATGAGGATATATGACAGTAAATCCATAGGGATTGAACACCTCCTTTAAGAAAAATAGTCGGGCTTACGCCTCGACCGTAAAGGTAGAAAAAACGAAAACAATCCGTTTGAAAGTGCCGTCTACATCTACTACAAGACCGATAAACCCATTTTTTATTGTAAGCCTTGTCAATAAAGTTGTCAACATATTTCACATTTGATACTAAGCGTTGTAAGGCGAATGTCAGCTTGGGTGAGGTTTCCAATATTTGACCCCTTAGGGACGAATCACCGAATGAGCTTGTTGGCAGCCTCGTTGCCGCCTCGCTCCCAGGCGCTGTAAGGATGAGCATAGTAGCAAAGCGTTCTTTTCGTTTCTGGGTTAAGACAGGATCTTTCAAGACCCTCGCAGTCCAAAAACTCACAACCGTTGTCCATCGTTATGCTTCTAAAGATTCTTTTGAACCTGCCCTTATACTTTCGCTCAAGCTTGTCGATGGCGGCTTTAACTTCCTTCTGCGTTTTGCTCTTGAGTTTGAAAAGCAGCTCTGTTCTGCTCGTTCTTTCCGTTAGAACTAGGAGACAGGCTTTGCCTTTTCCAACGACACTGTCCATTTCCCAATGGCCGGCTTCCGAGCGGGATGCTATATCCTCAGGACGTTCTTTGGAATAATTTCTAAGAACAGGATCCAATAAAAGAGCTGACTCTGGCACTTGACAAAGTCAGCTCCGAATTCCACTTTCTATGTCAATCCAAGCTTATAAACTCCTTCTTGACATAACCTTCAAAACTTTCGTAGCGAATCTTGTACCAGTCACCACTTTCACCAATAATTTCGACCTTGGTACCATTATTAAGACTAGTAACTTTATCCGCATCGGTCGAGGGCTCTTTGCGTACATTGAGAGACGTTGCTTTCACCTTACCCATTCCCATAGATTCACCATTGGTTTCGCCTGGTCCAGGAGATTTCACGGGAGTATCTAGAACATACAGGGGTTTATAATTCCCGTAAACATCAGTTATTCCTTGTTCGACAGTCTTTGTAACCGAAGCGTACCCATCGGAGAAGTCTGTAGCAGACTCGAACTGAGGCTGGATTACCCATGCACCAAGGGTGTCGATATACCCCCATTTCCCATTTTCATCACATACTGCAGCGTAGCCTTCGGAGAAGGATAGCGCATCCGAGAATTGTGCAGGAATAACAAGATTTCCGAGAGTATCGATGTAACCCCATTTTTCTTCCTGCTTGACTGCAGCCAGCTCTTCCGAAAACGACTTGGCGGACTGGAAAGTCGAGTCGAAAGCTTGCTTGCCGCGTCGATTAAAGTAAACCCACTGGTTAGTTCCAGTTCTAACAGGGGCTAGACCGTTGCCAAACACGCCAGCTTCCTGTATTGTAACTGCGGCTACGACTTCTTCGTTATCCGTGACAAGATAATACTTGCTGTCTTCATTTTCGGTCTTTGCAACAAAAGCGAGTCCCTCGGAGAAATCTGTAGCGTAATCATACTGGTTCGTAATTTTAAACTGGCCTGTGGTATCTATGAATCCGAATTTGCCGTTCTTTTCCACCAAAGCAAGTCCGCCGTTGAAATCTCCTGCCTTTGTAAATACTGGATCGGCAACAAACTCGCCTGCGGGGTTTATACTATTTCGTCAGC
>CALNBC010000025.1 GCA_937874755.1 uncultured Clostridia bacterium | reverse complement strand
ATCCAACACATAACCCCAATCGCGCTCTAGTGCGTCCAGTTCCGCAGGGGCGTCTATCGAAAGCCCCTCTCCGGCGAAGGATGCAAGGCGAAGGAGCATACGGGCGGTTTCGCTCTCGAAGGTCCAAAAAGCGGGTAGAAATACCAAATCCACGTCATCAATGGTTCTCGAATACAGCTTGTGACTGAGTATGAGGTTAAAGAGTTGCTCCTCGACTTGCTCGGTATCACAGTCGAGTATTTCCTCGGAAAATGCGACCAGCCTATCCATCGGAAGGCAGGTGTGCCCCCCTTCGGAGGCGGCGCAGGAAAGGGCATATTTTATTCCGGCGGATATACGGAATGGGGAATCAACGGCTATTCCTGCCTTTTGTGCTATGCGATCGGCGGTAATGAATCCTATTCCCTCGATGTCGTCTACAAGGCAGTAGGGGTCAGTTGCCACTACGGAGAGCGTCCTCTCGCCGTAGTGTTTGTAGAGTTTAATCGCTTGGCTCGCGGTTATTCCGTATTCCGAAAGCCCCATGACTAGCTCGCGCATGGAAGACTGGGCGGCGAAGGATTCTCCAATCTCGAGTGCGCGGTTCATGGAGATGCCTTTTACTTCGGAGAGGCGCTCGGGCTCATTTTCGATTATGCGCAGGGTGTCCGTACCGAACCGTCGGACTATGTTGTGCGCAGTCGCCTCGCGAACGCCTTTAATAAGCCCGCTGCCGAGGTAACGCTCAATGGCATCCTCCCCCTCGGGGCGCTTCATCGCGACATATGAAAACTTGAACTGCCTGCCGTAGTCCCTGTGCTCCACCCAATCGCCCGAGAGTGCAATTTCCATTCCGGGCGATGCAACCGGGGTCGAACCCACAGCGGTAATTAGCCCGGTGCTACCGCGGTTTTCGATAGCCAGCTCAAGTACTGTCCAGCCATTTTCGTCATTTCTGAAAACGACAGCATTGATTGTTCCATTCAATTCTACCATGTTAACATTATACGCCGAATCACCAAGGTAAAGGAAGTGGTTTCGCAAATATGTGTTGCGTACAGAATAGAAGATGCATATATGCACGAAAAATGATTGCCGTTTTGTATACCATTCGTGTATAATGTATATAAGCTGTGTAAAACGAGCAAAACGAAGCCGATGGGCAATAATCACATCTATGCGCCGAATCTTCTAGTTTTATTATGTGAAAATCGCCAATAACAAGCAGGATTAACGCTAAATCTGTGATATTTACGCATTCGTAGCTTTGCAATGACGTTTAAAATGATGTATACTACAGCTGTCTCATTCATTGGAGATTATTAACTGCCCCAAAAACATCAGGAGGAAATCTGAAGATGAAAAAGTTCCTAGCAATTCTTCTCGCGATTGCAATGTCCGCTGTATTGTTTGCTGGCTGCACGACCGAACCCGCTACCCCAGACGGGAACGAAACCCCTGACGGCGAGCAGACTGGTGACGGCACCTATGAGCTCGCGATGATTACCGACCTCGGTACCATCGACGATAAGTCCTTTAACCAGGGCACATGGGAAGGTCTAAAGAAGTACGCTGATGATAACAACATCACCAGCAAGTACTACAAGCCCACCGAGCAGTCCAACGACGCTTACCTCGCCGCCATTCAGCTTGCTGTCGACGGTGGAGCGAAGGTTATAGCGACACCAGGATTCCTGTTTGAGGTGCCGATATTCATCGCTCAGGATCTTTACCCCGATGTAAACTTCATACTGATCGACGGCAATCCCAACGATGGTGACTGGAGCAACGGCGCTCCCGTGTTCCGCTCCGAGAAGAACGTCGTCGGAATCACCTACGCCGAAGAGCAGTCCGGCTTCCTCGCGGGCTATGCAGCCGTCAAGGACGGCTATACCAAGCTCGGTTTCATGGGCGGCATGGCAGTCCCCGCCGTCATTCGTTTCGGCTATGGCTTCGTCCAGGGCGCAGATTATGCCGCCAAAGAGATGGGAATCACCGGCATCGAAGTTAAATACCACTACACAGGCGGATTTGATGCTACCCCCGAAGCCCAGTCCCTTGCCGCCTCCTGGTACAATAGCGGCACCGAAGTCATATTTGGCTGCGGCGGCTCTGTCGGCAACTCCGTTTTCGCCGCTGCTGAAGCCAACAACGGCAAAGCCATCGGAGTCGACGTCGACCAGTCTAATGAGTCCGATACCATCATAACCTCCGCCATGAAGGGGCTCGGCGTTTCCGTTTACCAAACCCTCGAAGCTTACTATAAAGGAGAGTTCCCCGGCGGTCAGTCCGTCATCAAGGACGCTTCCAACGAAGGTGTCGGTCTGCCCATGGAGACCTCCAAGTTTAACACGTTCAGCCAGGCAGATTACGACGCTATCTATGCGAAACTGGTCGACGGTTCCGTCACCCTTGCCAAGGATACCAACGTTGCCACAGTCAACGAAGTGCCTGTGACAGTTACCACCGTCACACTGGTCGATTAGTCTGGTATAAGTGCAAATCGCAACGCAGCAGGCGCTGAGGTTGTGTAACATTAAGAAAGCGCGTGGAGACCTCCACGCGCTCAGCCTGTCAAAAAAGTCGCCTACAGGCGGCTTTTTTGTTATACTGTAAT
>CALNBC010000024.1 GCA_937874755.1 uncultured Clostridia bacterium | reverse complement strand
ATGATTCTTCGTAAGTCCCAACCTTCTCGAAACTCTTTTTACATGCCCACGTCACCTTCTTCTTTAACGGCGGGGTGGAGGAGCCAAACCCGGGCGAAGACCGTTGCCTCATCCCTTCCCCAAAGGTTGCTACTTACGACCTCCAACCTGAAATGAGCGCGTACCTAGTTGCCGAGCAAGCGGTCGAGCGCATAGAATCTGGCAAATACGACGTTATGATACTTAACTTTGCCAATCCGGACATGGTGGGTCACACAGGCGACATGAAAGCGGCAACAGCCGCTATACATGCTGTGGATGGGTGCACTGCAAAGGTGGTTGAAGCTGTTAGAAAGTCCGGTGGTGTGGCAATCATAACCGCGGATCATGGCAACTCCGAGCAGATGATCGACCCTATCGACGGAGCGCCTTTCACCGCACACACGACCAACCCGGTTCCCGTAATCTATATCAACGACGATGAAAAGAGCGTCAAGTTACGGCCGGACGGTCGACTTGCCGATCTTGCCCCCACACTGCTCGACATACTCGGGCTCGAAAAGCCAGAAGAAATGACTGGCGAATCGCTCATAGTTCGCTAATAGCGGACTAGACATAACCGTAGACAGATACAAAAAACCGCCGCTATTTTATTAAGGGCGGTTTTATTATATGAGTGTGCAAAGCTGATTATCGCAAATAGATGCGATTACTTTTAGATTTGATCAAGTGCCTGCACGAGGTCAGCGATTATGTCGTCGGGGTTCTCGATGCCTACGGAAAGGCGAATAAGGTCGGGAAGCACCCCCGATTCCTTAAGCGCTTCGTCTGACAGCTGGCGGTGGGTGGTGCTTGCGGGGTGGAGCACGCATGTCCTCGCGTCGGCAACGTGGGTGACGATTTGTGCAAGCTCGAGGTACTCCATGAATTTTGCAGCAACTTCTCTGCCGCCCTTGACGCCGAAGGATATGACGCCGCAAGTGCCGTTGGGCATATATTTCTTTGCAAGGGCGTAATAGGTATTGTACTTCAGACCGGGGTAATTGACCCAAGCGATCTTATCGTTGTTGGAGAGAAATTCAGCAACCTTATCCGCGTTATCGCAGTGGCGCGCCATGCGCAGCGGAAGTGTCTCCAGCCCAAGGTTGAGTATATATGCAGTGTTCGGGGTCATGGCGACACCCATATCACGTATGAGCTGGGAACGGATTTTTGCTGCGTACGCTGCCCTTCCGAAAGCCTCGGTGTATACTAATCCGTGGTAGGATTCGTCTGGTTTAGTAAGCTCAGGGTATTTGACAGACGCTGCCCAGTCAAAATTACCGGAATCGACGATGGCACCGCCAATCACCTGGGCGTGACCTTCCATGTACTTCGTTGTTGAGTGGGTGACTATATCCGCCCCCCATTCAAATGGGCGGCAGTTGATAGGGGTCGGGAAGGTATTATCTACAATTAACGGAACACCGTGGGAATGTGCTAGTTTTGCAAATTTCTCAATGTCTAGAACTTTCAGTGAGGGGTTCGCCAGCGTCTCGCCGAATACCAACCTCGTGTTCGGCTTGAACGCCCTTTCAAGCTCGGATACAGGCGCGTCTGCGTCAACGAAAGTGGTTTCTATTCCCAAACGGCGCAGGGTAACGTCGAATAGGTTGTAAGTTCCGCCGTATATGGTGGTAGAGGAGACGATATGATCCCCTGAGGAGCATATGTTTAGCACCGAAAGCATGGAGGCAGATTGACCCGAAGAGGTCAGCACGCAGGCTACGCCGCCTTCAAGCTCTGCGATTTTCTGCTCGACACAATCCACAGTCGGATTAGCCAATCGCGAGTAGAAATAGCCGTTTTCCTCAAGGTCAAACAGTTTGCCAAGCTGTTCCGCCGTGTCGTACTTAAATGTGGTGCTCTGATATATGGGCAGCACCCGGGGTTCGCCGTTTTTGGGCTTGTAACCGCCTTGAACCGTTGTCGTGTCAATCTTCATTTGTTGTTCCTCTGATACTAAGTTGTTCGTCAATCTTTTCAAGCGTGAAGCCCAGCTCATAGATGGTAATATCCTCGGCGGGCAGCGCCTTTTTTAAGATGAGTAGCGTCGGCGATGGGCTTGTGCACACAAGCACGCCGGAAACCTTTTGAAATCGCTTGCACAGGGTCTTTTTCACCACGCTGGTCTGCCGCATAAGGCGAAGCAGACTCCGCTCGTCGTTGCCCTTTTGAGCGATAGCGACGACCACGAAATCCCTGCCGGATTTTAGCAATAGGTCGATGCGACCCGCGCCGGGAATGTGGTATTCCCGTCCGTAGCCATTTTCGTCCTCGTAGACGGAACAGTTCTTGCCAAATAGAGTTCCTTCTTGCTCGACTCTACGCTCCAGTTCGTCCGCTATGACGTGTTTGTCAAAAGCGGGATCAACCGCCTTTCCGCCCGATTCGGCGAAAGCTGCATTGTTTTGGAACTCAATTTCACCCGCGGCGAGTGCTTGAAGCCGGGGTACCTCCATTTCATAGCGCCCGTTGAGCCTGCCGACCGCCACGTACTTTTTTATAAAGGTGACGGCATCGTCGTACCTGCCAAGCTGCTCCAGTGCAGTTACAGAGTTCCTGTACGGGAGCATCCCGTCGAGGTTCAACTTTATGGCTCGGGTAAATTGGGACAAAGCTTCTTCTGGTTTGCCCATCCGAAGGTACACGCAACCCAGGTTGTTCACCGCGCAAGGGTATGATTCGTCCAACAGCAAGCAGGAATTATAAAGATTTAGGGCAAGTTCGTATTTGCCAGCCTTGTCTGCCGCCCAGCCGTAATCAAAATAAAACGCGGGATCCTGTGAGTACATGGCGCTTTCCGCTGCCTTTTCAAAGTAGGGAAGGGCGGAGCGCCAAAGCCGCAGGTCGTAATATATAGTCGCAATAAGGTAATAGGCGAGGTAGCATTTCGGATCCGCCGAAAGTGCCAACATAAGTAAATCCAGCTCCTGTTCGATGTTTTCTTCGGTGGAATCGGAAATCTCCAAAGCCTCGAATACCCATCCCATGGAGCAAAGCGGCCAGTGTTTGAAGAATAGCTCCGAAACCCGTCCATACATTCCCGGGAAAGCGGGCGTAAACACCCACACGAAGCTGTCTATCCACCAGTCGCAGTCCGCGAGTTCGCCATAGAGCCGCTTTTCGCTCTCAAGGTACTGATCAAACTGGTTGAAAAACTCCTGTTCGTTGTCCTCCCAATATGCTAAAAACGCCTTAAAATAATGGAATGCGTGTTCACGGGGCAGTGCGTCGGTCAGCGCTTTAAGCTGCTTAAGAAGCTCGTCTATTCGCGCGGGGTCTGCATCGGGGGCACTGCGCTCTTCCGAAAGGAACACGCAAAGGTCGTAGCCCTCTTCCTCTCGAGCAGCTACATCGTCCCGAAGCCCCCCGCGTGAATTGTATGCGGAGCCGCGCTGTTTTTTCTTTTTCCAGTCATCGAAGGATACAATGGACATTATACGGGTAATTAACTCCTTAATTAGTTGCCGACGCTATCTTTTGGCGGGCAGTATTTCAATCCAGTAATCGTCGGGGTCGTTTATGAAATACAATCCCATGGCGGTATTCTCATAACAGATGCATTCCATTTCCTGATGCTTCTTATGAGCGGCGTCGTAATCGTCCACAACAAAGGCAATATGGAATTCGTTGTCGCCTAGGTTATAGGGTTCAGCCCTGTCTTTGAGCCAGGTTAGCTCAAGGGTGTGTTCGCCCACTCCGTCGCCCAGATAAACGAGGCGGAAGGATCCGTCCGACGCGGTCTTCTCCCTGACTATTTGAAGCCCCAGTGCTTCCTTATAAAATGCGAGGGATTTCTCGAGGTCGAACACATTGATGTTGTTGTGTACCATTTTGAACTGCATGGCGGTGCCTCCTTATGTATAGTTATATTTCAAACGTTTCTCCGTACTGCGTAAGGTGTACAAACCGCACCCCCAAAGCGCGCGCTTCGCTTTCAAATGCGTTTGCCTCGTCGAAGCCGCCCCAAAAATGCATTGGTACTATACTTATGCAGGAAATCGCCTCTAAAAACTCTCTAGCACCCCTGCCTATATCCGTTACCATCCTCGGGTCAATGGGGAAGAATACTGCGTCCATCCTTGGGTGCTCCTTAGCGACGGCTTTCAGCACCGCATGGTACATTCGCCCCGCTTCCTCGACTTCGATTGTAGAAGATTCCTCCTGCCAGTGCCAGTTATTCAGGTCGCCCGCGTGGAACAGCCGCTTCCCGTCCAATTCAATATAGAAGGAAACCCCCTCGTCCGTCGAGCCGTACGCGTCGATTTTCACCAC
>CALNBC010000023.1 GCA_937874755.1 uncultured Clostridia bacterium | reverse complement strand
GACCCGCCCGCGGCGGATATGCTGCGCTGGCGGCGCGCGAAAGACAAAAAAGAATAAGGGATGGATGAGAAAAAGCGCCCTTTTTAGAGCGCTCTTCCCGAACGCTTTGTTCTCATATAGCGGTAGATTCCTAAATACAGAATTGTTGGATGATGCCGCAGGTCATCACATCGGCCATCTGCAGCGCCTCCGCTTGGATGTCGTCGAATTTTTTGATGCTGCGTTCATATTGACCGGTCAGAATCTGTACGGCCTCGTCTTCGGTCATGCGCAAATGATCGAATAGCAGGTCTCGCCAAACACACTCGCTCCAGAAAGGATTGATACGGGATAGGAAGCGCGCGATGTCTTCGGCGTTGGCGTACCATTTCTTTCGCTGTTTTTCAACTTCTGCGGTATCGCCGGATTTGGCCGCATTGACCAATTGCGCCGCGATCAGAAGATGCTCGGCAAGAAGCTTTTCAAACCGCGTGGCCGTTTGCTCGCCATAAAACGGGCGAAACTCGTCGGCGAAATCACGCGGGTTTTTCAGCAGCCGTTTCGTCAAACGGCAGATCCGGCAAGCAGAACGCAGTGCTGATGATAAAAAATCGGGTCCAAAGCACATGCTCGGTCCAAAGCCGTCTGTTCGTATCCGAAACCCGCAATTGTGCGCACGTCAGCCCGCCGCTCGTGGTGCGGGAAGATCCGGGAAGCATGATAGCCCTCCTTTGAGGCATATTTTTGTGCCTATAGAACGCAAGGACCCTTGCCAAATTCAAAAGCCCGAAAGCCTTGCGCTAAAATAATATATGGAAAAACAAATAGAGGCGTGCAAACGAACGCGCGCCGGAAAAACCCGAATTGCTTTCATCCGCCGGGTTTTTGCTGTATCCAAAGCTTTGCCACGCCGGCGAACTTTCTGTTCCAACAAGCATAAGCTATGAGCAAGGAGGGAGGACCATGAAAACCTGGCTTACCAGCAAGAGGGGTTTGAACTGGCTATTAAATTATCGCAAAAAGCGGTGGAATACACCCAGCCGTCCGAAAGCATCCGGAAAAGGCTGCGCCCGAAGTATTCAAAGGACGCGGACAGCCTCATCCATGTTTCGCAGGTGGTGGCGACCAATTTCCAGACTGTGGCCGCCGCGAACCGATACTGGTCAAACAGCGCCGATCCCCCGCGGTGATTGCAAATCCCCAACGGATATTGCAGGCATCGTCCGAAACGGCCCGCGCCTTTTTGAAGGGAAGCCAACGGCCGCCCGCCAAAAAACATGCGCCCGCGCCAACAGCATAAAGCGAAGACCTGCCCTATGAATAAGGCAGGTCTTCTTTCATCGCTTGCAGATGATCCCGAACAATCCATTTATGAAGATGAGTAGTGGATGTTCGTATGTTAAGTTTTTTGGTGGAGCATAGCGGATTCGAACCGCTGACCTCATCGATGCGAACGATGCGCGCTACCAACTGTGCTAATGCCCCAAGCGGATTAAAGCGCTGTGCTGACGCGACGCGAACTCCAAGTGCAGAGCGAAGCCCGGTAAACGTCCGAAAAGTATTATAACGCAGCCCGCACGCAAAATCAAGAGTATTAACATCTGTTTTCGAGCTTTTGTAAATTGCATGTTTAATTGCCCACCATAAAACAGTGCACTTAAGCCGGCCAAAAATAATTTATGCAGATGCATTATTGCCGGCGATATGATAATATCGAAGAGTTAATATATGCGCGCACAGAACGACTTTTTTAAGGGGGAGAATCATGTTAAACGCAATTTTTGACAGGAGAAGCATCCGCGCGTATTCCGACGAGCCCATAGACAACGAGACGCTGACTTACCTTCTTCGCTGCGCAATCAACGCGCCCACGGCGCATTATCAGCAGCCCTGGTACTTTGCCGCCGTAACCAACAAGGCGATACTGGACGAGCTTGACGCGGACTTCCACAGGGTCTACAAAAACGGCCGCCCGATGAGCAACAAGCCCGTCACGCCGGATTACAAGCTGTTCTTCAACGCGCCCGCGGTGATTTTCGCCTACGTCTCGCCAAGCGAGAACCCTTTCTCCCGCTTGGACTGCGCGATGGCTATGGAAAACGTCGTGCTGGCGGCGACGGAGCTAGGCCTTGGGTCGCTGGTCAACGGGTATTCCATATTCATGCTTAAAGAGCACCCCGACCTCAACGAAAAGTACAAAAAGCTGCTGCAAGTGCCCGAGGGGTACGAGCCGGTCATCACAGCGGCGATAGGCAAGCGCAAGTCTGCCCTACCGGACGCAAGACCCAGGGACGAAAGCAAATTCAAAATAATCGATTAGCGTATGCGCTAAAAGGCTGTTGGAACACCCACTGCTGCGGGAACAGTCATAATATGCCATCGACTGCTTAAGTATGAGCTATGACGGATTCAGACAGAGAAAAGCTGTTGGCGATGCTGAAAGTGCGCTTACAGGCAAAGCGCCTTCGCGAAAAGGCAATAATTGAGCAGTCCACACAGGCGCACCCCCGCACCGCCTTGACGTTTGAAGAAATACTCGAGCACCAGAACGACTGTACCGTTTTGCCCTATTGTATGGGCGAACCGGCTCGCGCAACAACTGAGTTGACGGATTCCGCTGCGAATTCCGAGTAAACGGGTCAAGGCTGGTTTGAGGATACGCATAGAGAGCTGCGATTGCATGCCCTTTTTTGGCAGACTCTGCGCATAATTCCAAGTGCTTTGGAACAGCCGATTTTTACACGACTGCCCCTGCCCAAGCGGCCGGGGCAGTTTGCGTTTTTGGGGCAATCGTGACCGTTTTGCAGTTTTACGGCAGCCCTTGTGCTCCATACAAATAAGCGCAAATTAAAGCAAAGCTTCCACCCTTGCTCAATCTCCTTGCTCAACCTTTCCCCGGATATTTTTAACTTTCCCGAATCAACGTCGTCACCTCTTGACAAAAGGCGAATAATACGGGCATTGTCTATTGCGTTTTCCAATATAAGCGGTATAATGTTCTAACCATAGGCAGAGTAGGTTCACATGTGTTTGGGGCTTTGCGCCCCTTAGTGCCGAGAAGACGGGGAGTTGCTTTTCGGACGAACGGCTAAACAGCCTGCAGTATGTGACCCGCATCCCGCTGCCGCATATCGGGGTGTTCTGCGTCTCCCTTTGTGCGGCAATCCACAATGGACTGCCCAAATAAAGAAGGAGGCGTTTTTTATGCTCCGTTTTCCCAGTCTTAAAACAAAGCTGCTAACCCAGCTCGCGGTACTGGCGGCGCTTTGCGTGCTGCTTTCGCTGCTTGTCATCCCCATAGGGAACATCCACATTACACTGGAATCCCTGCCCATCACCATCGCCGCGCTGCCCTTTGGACCCCTGCCCGCCGCGGCAGTGGCGCTGGTATCCGAACTGCTCATGCAGATTCTGAGCTACGGCTTCACCGCCACCACCTTGCTTTGGCTCATACCGCCCGTCGTGCGCGCCCTAATAATCGGCTTTGCCGCGGTCAGCTTCAAAAGGCGCGGGCAATTTCTGGAAGACAAACCGCTGTGGTGCTACGCGTCCTGCATCGTCGCCGCAATCGCCACCACGCTGCTCAATACCGGCGTTATCTGGCTGGACAGCGTGATTTACGGCTATTTCTCCGTTGCTTACGTGTTCGGCAGCGCCCTCGTGCGCTTCGCCGTGGGCATACTCGCGGCGGCGGTGACGGCGACTTTGTCCATCCCGCTCGTCAAGCTGCTCAGAGCGCAAAGGATAGCTTAATTAAAAAAAGAGGTCAAAAGGCGCAGTTCCGGCCGTAGGGCGCCAAAAAAGACCTGCGGGCCTTTTTCGCCGATGGGTTTTCGCTTCGCA
>CALNBC010000022.1 GCA_937874755.1 uncultured Clostridia bacterium | reverse complement strand
TGGAGTTCAGACGTGTGCTCTTCCGATCTCACATGTAGTCTTTGGCGCCGGTATCTATCTCTATCCATACCTTGACGAGGTCGGGGTAGATCAGCGTTCCGTCCTGCACAAAGGCGTAGTTTATGACCGCCATGCCGCCGTAATACTGGGCATAGGTGGATTCCATTGAGTCGATGCCCCGAGACTTTAGGAATTCCTTGCCCGCTTGCGCCAGGCGCTTCCCCGTTTCCTTGTCGGGCTTGGGTATGTCTGCCTCGGCCTGTGCTTCACCCACCGGAGCTGACTCCTGGGGGTTCTGCTCGTTGCTGATGCGCATTATCTGGCACTTGCCGCCTGTGGTCGTTATGCTGATGGTTATGCGCCGCCCGTCCGCAGTTGCGCCCGAGAAGTTATGCACGGGTATCTTGCCGTCGGCGCGCCCTTCGTAATTGAGTTCGCCGCTCAAGAGTTCGCCGAGGAATTTTTTAGCTTTCTGGTTCGCCGCAGCTTCGTCCACTTCGCCCTCACCCAGCCCCTTAGGTTGGGCTTGGTCGGTGCTGTCCGAGAAGGGACCGTCGTAAATCAGGGTGGGGTACATGTTCTCGGGTATGGTGCTGTTTTGCTCCTGGGGCTTTTGTGTGCCGCCCTGACCGTCCGAGCTGCCCTGCGCGTCAGTCGAGCCTTCGCCTGCATTGGCGTTGTTTTCGGCGGCGCCGTTGCCTTCGCCAGCGTTGGCGTTGTTGTTGCCACTATTGCCTGCGTTGGGATTGCTGCCAAGCTGCAACCAGGAAGTATTGCCGTCGGAGTAATAATCGCCGTTTTCTATTAGCCCCGCAAAGTCCACCCCTTGCTGGCTGGCGGAATAGAGCTTGTCGTAAAGCCCCTGGCACGCCTGATAAAGACTGGTTAGCTGGGCTTTGTCCTGCTCCTGGGGCAGTTCGCCCACCGCGGTCTTTTCGAGCAGGGAATATGCGTAGTCTCCGCATTGCACGAGGAACGCGTTCGCCTCCTTGACGTGCACGTAGTTCGCAGGCAGGTTCCCAAGGGAGTTCACCGCTTCGCCCGAGGTGCGCCAGATTTGAGAAAGCAGTATGGTGTACTGGTTCTGGGAATTTACGACCTGCACCTTTGACAGTGTATTTTTGAGTTCATTTGTGAGTGTCACGAGGTCGTCCAGGGATTTATTGCAGGTATCGTTCAGCCTGCTCCGCGATTTCTGAATCTCCGCTGCTTGCGCGTTTTGTGTGAATATAAACGCGATGAACGCGGCGGCTACGAGCAGCCAGGCGACAATATTCAGTGTTACTTTCAGCGTCTTCGACATAATGCCTCCGTCAGAACCGTTTTTTGTCCGCCGCGATGTGCCATTGCCCGCGGCTTAGAAAACAGAGCCTTCTATTTATATTAGTACAGTTTTTTATCTGACAAATCTATGGCTTCCTATTGTGACGACAGTCTCCAGCGAGTGCATGAACGCGTTGCTGGTTTTAGCGGGGTTGAAGTAAAACACGCAACCGCCTGTGGGGTCAACGCCATTCATTGCGTCCTTTGCCGCGTTGATGCATTCCTGGTCGGGGGTGAGGTTGATCTGCCCGTCCGATACGACCGAGAACGCCTTGGGCTGATAGATGACCCCCGCGATTGTATTGGGAAAGTCCTTGCTGTCCACGCGGTTGAGTATCACCGCGCCGATAGCCACCTTTCCGGTGTAGGGCTCGCCCCTGGCCTCGCCGTAGATGCATCTGGCCATCAGATAAAGGTCTCCGGATTCTCCCGAGCTTGAGGAAGAGGACGACGAGGACGACGGCTTCCAGCCGCTGAGCGAAACGCCGAGCTTTTCGGCGGTTTTCTGGTTCACAGTGCCCGTCGGGGACAACCCGTGCCTGTTCTGAAAGCGCTGAACTGCTTCTATCGTCTGCTGACCGTACTTGCCATCCACAGCTCCGTAGTAATAGCCCCAGTCCTTAAGCCTGTTTTGCACCTCTTTAACCAGCGAACCCGTCGAGCCGCCGACGAGGTCTGCCGCGTCTGCGGTCGCCCCCGCAATACCTATGGCAACAAAGGCTATCGCCAGAAAAATCATCAACAGTGCGCGGTTTTTCTTTTTAATCATTCGAATACCTCCTAATTAAGGCATATAGTTACGCCCTCATGTGCCCTTCGCAATGCGAGGCGCAATTTTGCCGCCTTTGGGCATAACGCAAAATGCTCTATTATTTTGCACAAACTAAGGCAGAATCAACCGCTAAATTCCGAACCATTTGTATAAAAGTTCTGCGATGAACGAGCGGAACACCACCGTCTGCTCCCC
>CALNBC010000021.1 GCA_937874755.1 uncultured Clostridia bacterium | reverse complement strand
AGACTAGAGGTGCCGGGTTGTGTGCGCACCCAACTCACCACCTGGTTGAGCAGCAGCGAGACGAAGAACATTCGCTCTGCATCGCCAAGGTGCGCTATGGAAAGTATGGAAATCTTCGGCTTGCCCGACTCGGAATAAAGCAACTTGTCTATATCCAACGGGTCGCCCTGCATCCAGGCGGAAAATCCGGGGGAGGCGAGCAGGTTGTTGAACTGCAGCGCAAGGGAGAACCTGTCCTTCTCGGGGTAGAAGGAATCCAGAGGCATAACGCCTATCTGGTTGAAGGGCGGGTTCTGAATTTGCATAATGAGATTTGCTAGGGAGAGGTTATTGCCGCTGCTCCAGGCGGTGAGCAGTATGTTCGATAGGAGTATGTGCTCGCGGCTGCGGATGGGATCTGCGTCTATGCCCAACAAGCCCAGAAGGCTTGCCGCGGTGCCCGAGACCAGGTCGTTGAAAGCTTCGGGGTCGCTTATTATCTCATCCGGGGGCAGGGAAAAAAGCTTGATTATGGACAGCGGGTTGCCCGACAGGCTCCCGGGGGTATAAATCTCGAAGTCTGCCTTTTCGCGCATAGCGCGTATCCTGTCCCCGTCCTGCTCCCATTCAGCGAGCCCCTTCTTCCAAAGCGCTGCCTGGGCGGTGCCGTACTCCTCGATGGAGAGCCCTTTGTTTTGCGCCTCATCGGGGTTGACCCATTCGGTAAAATCTGCGGCGCGCAAATCCGGGAAGGATAGCAGCAGGTTTGCCATATCCCCCTTCGGGTCGATTACCAACGCGGGTATGCCGTCTATCGCGGCTTCCTCTAATAGACCGATGCATAGCCCGGTCTTGCCGCTGCCCGTCATGCCGACGCACAGCGCGTGGGTGGTCAGGTCCTTAGAATCGTATAGCAAATACTCGGCTCCCCGCTTTTTCGTTTCGGGATCCACTGTCTTCCCGAGGTAAAACACACCGAGCTTTTCGAAATTCTGCATGTTCCCTCCAATTAGCCCGACGGGCTGGTTAATATTCAATTTGCTATTTGCGGCGGATTAGTAGTTGTGTGCGGTGTACATCATTATTGAAATGATACCATTACCACAATTTTCAAGTCAAGGCAATGGTGGATAAATGTGGTTTGCGAGGGATGATACCGAGCTAATGATTTAGAATGCAAACTATAGCTAAATTGCCCCTTATGTTATTTATCTTAAGGGTGTATACTATTAATTTGCTGTCCGTATTGCGTCAGCATTTTGAACCTCTTTTTGTGTGTTCCCGGGATTCGGCGCAATGTACGGCCATAAAGGATACCGCGCAATATAAGCGCAGGCTTGGAAATACTATTATAAAAGATAAAACAATTTAAGGAGTTAGTTGCATCGCGCATGGAATTTAGAAATCTAGGTTTATCACAAGAAATACAAAGGGCAATCCGCGACATGGGCTTCGAGGAGGCCACGCCGATTCAAGAACAGGCAATACCCGCCATTATGGAAGGAAAGGACGTTATAGGGCAGGCGCAGACAGGGACGGGCAACACTTGCACCTTTGCTATTCCGACTGTCGAAATGCTCGATAAGAACTCGGAGGATGTGCAGGTGCTCGTCCTTTGCCCAACGCGCGAACTCGCCATTCAAACAGCGGAGGAGTTCAAGAGCGTATCGAAATACAAAGAGGGGGTTCGCGTGCTGCCCATCTACGGGGGTCAGTCGATAGAGCGGCAGATTGTTTCCCTCAAAAAACGGCCTCAAATAATAATTGGCACGCCCGGGCGCATCATGGATCACATGCGCCGCTCCACGCTTAAGCTTGCCGCTATCAGAACACTGGTGCTGGACGAGGCGGATGAAATGCTCAGCATGGGTTTCAAGGAAGACATCGACCTCATTTTGCAAAAGACACCGGCAGACAAGCAAACGGTACTGTTTTCCGCTACCATGTCCAAGAGTATACTGGCAATCACAAAGAAGTACCAGTCCAATCCTGTCCATGTAAAGATAGAGCGCAGGGAACTGACGGTGCCGGGCATAGATCAGTACTATATCGAGGTTCGGGAGCAATTTAAGCTGGATGTGCTATCGCGCCTTATTGATGGCAACAATTTTTCGCTCTCCCTCGTGTTTTGCAACACTAAGAAGCGCGTAGACGAACTCGTCAACGCGCTTCAGACCAGGGGTTACTCGAGCGATGCGCTCCACGGAGACCTTCGCCAAAGCGAGCGGGATGCCGTCATGCGCAAATTCCGCAATGGTGAAATAGACATACTGGTTGCTACGGATGTAGCCGCGCGCGGAATAGACGTTGACAATATCGAGGCTGTGATAAATTACGACTTGCCCAACGATGAGGAGTACTATATTCATCGCATCGGCAGGACGGGCAGGGCGGGCAAATCGGGCAAAGCCTACGCATTTATCAGCGGCAGGGAATATTACAAACTGAAGGACATTCAAAGATTCACCAAGTCTAACATCAAAAAAATCGAGCCGCCCACGATTTTCGACATAGAGAAAAGCAAGATGGGCGCTTTGCTCAAAAAGGTGTCCGACACGATACAGTCCAGTGAGTATGACAAATATGCGCCCTACGTGGAACAGGTGGCGGATGAAGCCAACAAGACCATCAGCGACAGGGACATTACGACGCTGGACGTTGCGGCAGCCCTTTTAAAGCTGCTCTCCAAACAGCCGCCTGTGCGACGCACCCACGCACTTGCGGCAAGTGCGCCCAAGCGCAGGCAAACTAAAGAGCGCGCCCGAAGATAAAAGCGCGGCAAAATTCACGAAAACATAGAACACCCCCGTAGGCTAAGCCTGTGGGGGTGTTGTGCTGTGTGCCGGAATGATTGGTATCATTATCTCAATCATTGCGGATTGCATACCCCAAGCACGCACAGATAGTGATTTGCCTCCCTCAGAACGTGGTCTGCAAGAAGCGGAACAATTATTGATCTGATTTTGCAGTCCAAAAGACCTTGGGTACCGGTAGCCTTAAAGTCCCTTAAACGCTTCATGGCTGCAATACTGTCATTTGTGGATTCTGCAATTTCGAAAGTGCGCTGCGTGGCTGATTTAGCTTCGGCAGTAAGCTTATCAAATTCCTTGCCAAACATCCTGGCTGTATCAATTAGCGTTTCCTCTGTGGGGTCAAGCAAACCTGCGATGAACTTCGCATGTTCCGCCATTTGACGATTCCAGAATACTTCCTGATTGATTAAATCCTCTGGTCTAATGATGCTTCTTCTTTCACACAATGCGACCAGCATACGCATGAAAAATCTTGCTTCTCTGAGTATATGTTTAATTAAAAGCGGATAGTTGAATGTGAAAGTTTTGCAAGCCAAAACATTGCAAAGCAGCCTGTCCTTAAATTCAGCGAGCGCGGCGGTTGCCTGATAAGCTTTGCGGTTGAGCTCATCAACAGCGCGCATAATCTCTGGAGAGTGTCTGTTCCCCGGCTCTAGTGCCAATTCTTTTTTCGTGAGGTTAGAATTGATTGATGCACCCGTATAGTCTTTTGTAAGCCTTTCCGCGTCAAGCGTGTATTGTGTTACAAATTGTTTTGATTCTATTGCTTCTGAGCTAACGTTTCCACATGCTAAAGCAGTAGCTTCGGAAAGAAGCTTTTCAAAACAGTCGACAAATTCGCCTGCTCTGCCTGCCATCTTGCCGTCAATGGGCATAAATCCAAGCTGCAAGAACAATGAATGCTCTTTCATAATCCGTAGAAAGAACAGGTTCAACTCTAAGGACATCGCGATATAATTGTGCTGATTAATCACAATACTTACTCCCCCCAATTTCTATTTAACCGAGACTGATAACCTTCGCTGTTTTATGTATATACGCCCGCGGAAGTCGTCGCGTTTGAAATCAAAAAACTAACTCCAAATCACTGCGATTGAACCCGCGCATAAGTGGAGCGTTTATTTTGCCATTTTCGTATTGCATCCACCGCAACTGCCCACCGTATCACCCCCTTCACATTTCAATCTATTCGTACCACTAAGAGATTGACACTCAATATAGCCTCTTGTATGGTTTCTGTATGCTCTTGGTCACAAATAGTAAAATTTACACTTTATGAAAACTTTGTCTATGATTTCGCGCTATAATTGCATGATAATACGCGCCTATGGAGAGTGTTTTGAGAGAACTTGATTGCATGGCGGCACAGGCGGCTGTCGATGAGGGAATGCTCAACCGATTGATAGCCGAGAACGAGCGCTTTTTGCTGCGGTGCTCGTCGCTGGCGACCCATCGATACATCACAAAGTGCGATGACGAATGGTCGATTGCGCTAACTGCGTTCGACGAAGCGGTCAAGAATTACGATTACGACAAGGGCAGCTTCCTTTCTTTTGCCGAAATGGTTATACGGCGAAGACTCGTCGACTTTTTGAGGAGCGATAGCAAATTCAGAAGCGAAATCCCAATCGGTCGCGCCGAATCCGGCACAAGGGAGGGCGATGAGGACGAGGAAATCAGCCTTTATGACCGCAAAGCAATAGCCGAATACGCCGCTTTGGAAGAGCAACGCCTGCTCAAGTACGAAATCGAAGCAGCAAACGAGGTGTTTGCTCAATACGGCTTTACCTTCATGGACTTGGCGCAGTGTTCGCCCAAATCCGAAAAGACGAGGGCGGTATGTGCGAAAGCGGTGCGTTATCTGTTGCGAAACCCCCTGCTGCTAAGGGAAATGCGGGCGCAAAAACAGGTGCCGCAAAAAATATTGGAGAAAAACCTCAACGTACCCCGAAAAAAATTGGAACGTCATCGAAAGTATATAATAGCGGCGGTAGAGCTACTTTCCGGAGAGTATCCTTACCTCGCCGATTATATGCATTTCATCAAGGAGGTCGACCATGAAGTCAGTAATCGTTGATATAGACGGGCGTTTCGCGGCTGCCTTATCCCATGATGGTTGCATAGAAAAAATCAAAAACAACAATTATGAGATAGGACAGGTAATCGATATGAAAGAAAAGACTGAAAAAAAGAGCAAGCTGAGGATTTGGGCGGCTGCGGCTGCGGCTGCGGTGCTGATTGGCGGTTCGAGCGCGTACGCTTACTCCACGCCGTATTCCTACGTCAGCGTGGACGTCAACCCTTCCATCGAGCTTACGCTCAACATATTCGACAGGGTGCTTTCGGTAACGGCGGTCAACGAGGACGGTGCAGAGGTGCTCGGTCAAATAGACCTCGGCAGTCTAAACAATCAGCACATCAACGACGCGATTACCACAATTGTTGATGAAATAGAAAAGGAAGGCTACTTTGCCCAGGGCGAAGGAGGCATAATAATCGCCACCTCGTCCAACAATCCCAACAAGGCGGAGGAGCTTTCCATAGAGCTGGAGAAAACCGTCAACACCGCGACAGGCGAAACTCAAGAAACTCCCAACCCCAGCGCGTCTCCCAACCCTAGCGCAACACCTGCTCCCAGCGCGACACCCGCCCCAAGTGCCACTCCTGACCCCGAAGGGGAAGGGGAGGATGGGATAGACATCGAGGTAGTCAGCGTTGGTCAGGAGCGCGTGCAGGAAGCGAGAGCATTGGGGGTGACCCCGGGCAAGCTCAACCTCGTGCAGAAGCTGCAAGCGAGCGCTCCCGAAGGCGAAGCCGCCTATCCGACCGAAGAGTGGATAAACAGGTCGGTTCAGGAAATCCAAGCCGAAATCAAGGCGAACAAGAAAGCCGCTAAGGCAGGAACGCCCGAAGAAACCCCAATACTCGTCGAGGAAGACGAAAACGGGAACGAAATCGTCGAGGTGATACCCGTCCCCGAAGAAGAGAATAAAGACGACAGCCGCGGCAACAACGGAAACGGCAAGTCAAACGGAAATTCCGGCAATAACGGCAACGGCAACGCAAACGGAAATTCGAGCAACAACAACGGCAACAACGGCAACGGCAACGCAAACGGAAATTCGAGCAACAACAACGGCAACAACGGAAATTCCAAAGGGAATAAAAACAAAGGCTAAGCCGTAAGCCGCAATACACAAAGACCCGAAGCGGAGTATGCCGCCTCGGGTCTTTTGCATCACAACACGCAACTTAATGCACCTTGCCCTGTTCACTCCATCGAGCTGAGCGATTCTGCCATGTTGATGTCCTCGATTTTCCTTTTGAGCATCAGATTCACCAAAATCGCTATTGCGAAGGTGGCGACGAACGCGATTATGTAGCTCAACGGGAATATCTGCTCTTTGAAGGTGACCATATCCACGTTTATCTCGTTCATGACGAACGTGTGGAGCAGCGTGCCCAGCGCCAGACCCAACACTGCGCCTATGGCGGTCAGGGTTAGCGTTTCGCGGAATATGTAAGTTTCGCACTCCTTTTTGAAGAAGCCCAGCACCTTTAGCGTTGCGATTTCGCGGCTGCGCTCGGTGATATTGATGTTGTTGAGGTTGTATATCACAACGAAGCCCAGTGCAGCGGCACAGGCGATGACCAGCAGTATGATGTAATCCAGACTCTGCATCATGTTGCTCACCAGAGTGCGCACATCGTCTGTGACGGATACCGAGGCAACATCCTCACCATTGGCCAGCAGCGCGGATACGGCGTAGACATCCTCTTTTTCGGTAGTAGCGTAGGCGGTTTTGTACTGCGGTTCCTCGCCAAAAAACGCGCTGTAGGTCTCCGCCGTCATGTAAATGTAATCCCCCACGTAGTTTTCAAACACGCCGCCTACTTTTACGTCGACAGTCTTTTTTGGGCTGAAGTTTATGCTCACGGAATCCCCGACCGCCAGGCCGAGCGTCTTCGTCAGCTTGCTGCTGACGGCGACTTCGCCGAACTTTGGGTAGTCCACGGCTTCGCCTTGGAGTTGCAGGTTGATGACATTCTCGATTGCCCTGTCATCCGTCGCGATTGCGGAAACCTTCTTTGTCACTTCGCCTTTCGTAACACCCGCATCGTCGGAGCAGACGAACACGCACTCTTTGAGCTCGTCGGTGTACCTTGCGGCGAACTTCTCCCTATCCTCAACACTTTGCGCATCCGAAAAGGCAATGTTGTAGTCGAAGGTCATGATGGAGTCGAACTGGTCGTTGGCTATGTTTTGCACAGAATCGCGTATGCCTAAGGCAGCGAGCATCAACGCGGTGCAACCTGCAACGCCCAGCACAGTCATAAAGAAGCGCTTTTTGTAAAGCAGTATGTTGCGGATGGCCACCTTGCGAAGAAAGCTCAATCTGTTCCATAGGCTCGGTATTCGCTCGAGCAGTACGCGCTTGCCGGGTTTGGGCGCTTTGGGGCGTATGAGGTGCGCGGGCATCCGCTGCAGCTCCGCTTTGCAGGACGTATAGGTAATCCCCGCTGAGCACAGCAAGGCGACTGCCAGCGAAACAGCGGCGAGCTTCCAGTCGAAAAAGTACTCAATGGGCGCGAATTTATACAGCATGCCGTAGGCTTCCCAAATCGCCATTGGAAAGTACTTGGTTCCCAGCAGCAATCCTATTACCC
>CALNBC010000020.1 GCA_937874755.1 uncultured Clostridia bacterium | reverse complement strand
CGTGAATGTTTGTCTTTCCAAGGGGCTTTCTGCCCCCGTAGGCTCGGTGCTTGCGGGCCCGGAGGCGTTTATCGAGCGGGCGAGGCACTACCGCAAATTGTTCGGCGGTGGAATGCGCCAGGCGGGAGTGCTCGCAGCAGCGGGCATCATCGCGCTGACAGAAATGACCGAAAGGCTCTTTGAGGACAATGAGAACGCCCACGCCCTCGCTGTAGGTCTGGCGGGATTAAAGGGTATAAGCATAGACCCGCGCTACGTTCAGACCAATATCGTGATTTTCGACGTATCAAAAACCGGCATGACCGCGGTCGAATTCGCCGAAAAACTCAAGGGCTTTGGCGTGCTCGCCTCCACCGTCGGTCCGTATGCTGTACGCTTCGTGACCCATCGGCATATATCCACGGGAGATATACCGAAGATACTCAAAGCTGTTCGGGAGATGCTCTCTGCCGCGTAACACTCCAGAATGCCAAGACTAGCTCAAACGAGCAATAACAGGCAAAAAAAGAAACCGCCCTACTTAAAAGGGGCGGTCGCTTTTTTGAACCTGGGTATTAGTCGCGAACCTTCTTCATGGTGAAGACAAGGGCGCCAGCGGCTATAACTACGGCAGAAGCGGCAGCAAAACCAACTTCGGCAAAGTCGCCGGTATCGGGGACTTCGTCCTCATCGTCAACCACTTCTTCTTCATCTGCGGGAAGTTCTTCTTCGATGCCTTCTTCGGGTGGTTCTTCTTCTTCGGTGCCTTCAGCGAGAACGGCTGTGGGCACGGCCAGAGCGAACAGCAATGTTAGCGCAGCCAGAAGCGTCAAAGACCTCTTAAACAGTTTGGACATTGTAATACCTCCAATTATAGTTCGCGAGCAGAGGCGATAAACCCCTCCTCTCCCGACCTTTTCCAATTGTACACCAGTTTTTTATCCCAATCAAGGTGGTTAAAGGGTGAAAAGTCGCCTGTTTTGTGGATAAAGTGTTAATATATTGTTATCGTCGCTCGCTCATAGTTCCTCTTAAACAAGCCGGTATTGCCATAATCCTACTTATATGTCATAATAATTTGTAACTGCTATTTTGGCAACATTTACATCGGTTGAATCGTATATAAATCAGCTATTGGGGTTCGTTTCTATTTTCGAACCTTTAATGAACGCCAACTCGGCTATTTCCCCCATTCCCGCGCTTAACAGTCGGAATATTTTTTTGGATTTGGAAGGTGATCATCATATCAACGCCCATTATCGAAGTCAAAGACGTAAAAAAAGTATATAGAATCGGAACAAATTCCTTGAACGCGCTAGACGGTGTCAGCTTCACCATAGACGAAGGCGAATTCTGCTGTATCGTCGGGCGTTCTGGCTCGGGCAAGTCCACCCTGTTGAACCTAATGGCGGGGCTGGAAGCCGTCACCTCCGGTCAGATAATAATCGCGGGTAAACACGTGGAAAAAATGACCGAATCCGAACTTATACTCTTTCGCCAGAAGAACATAGGCTTTGTGTTCCAGTCTTTCAACCTGATAACCAGCATGAACGCTCTGGAAAACACCGCTTTGCCGTTGACCTTCCGAGGCATGAACAAAAAAACGCGCGATAAGAAGGCGATGGATATGCTCAAAGCCGTCGGGCTTGGCACCCACTGGAAGCACAAGCCCTCTCAGATGTCCGGCGGTCAACAGCAGCGCACAGGGCTCGCGAGGGCTTTGGTCCTCGACCCAAAGATCGTTTTCGCCGATGAGCCTACCGGCAATCTCGACTCAAAGACTTCCGAAGAAGTGATGGATCTCATCACCGGACTAATGAGACAGCGCAATCAGACCTTCATCATGGTGTCCCACGACCCCTCCATGGCCGCCTATGCAGATAAAGTCATTCACATGCTTGACGGCAAAGTGGTGGATATGACATTCAACGAACACGAAAATCGCAGCAATCCTAGCGAACCAGAATCGGTCAATCAATAAACTGAACATATAGAATATCGGAGGAGTCTTTTGCCATGAGAAGGAAAATCAGTCTCGCACTCACCGTCCTGTTTCTTTTTGCGTTCTTAGCACCCCTTGCCGTCCATGCGGCGGAGCCGACCATAACCGCGAGTGCTGCAGTTTACGGAAACACCATCAGCGTAGAGTTAACCATCAGTACCGATGAAAAAATGACCGATATAAGCCTCTACTCGTTGCTCAACGGTTTTACCGTCGTAAGCGACGATCTTCCGGACGCGATAGAGATAGGCGACCAGCAAAAGTTTAACATCGAGATATCCATGAGCCCATATCTGAATGCGGGCACATATTCGAACATGGCGCTCAACCTGCTCTATAACGGCAAGACCAATCGCATAGCGCTACCGGTGACTAAAACCACCCCTGCCGAGAGCTATAATCCCGGCGAGACTGACGACGATACCTCCAGCAACGACTTAACCGCAGTCATACTGAATCCCACTGTGGAAAGCCCCGTCGTAAAGGGCAAGCCCGGCGAAAAGGTGCGCCTCACCCTCAACCTTTACAATAGAAGCGCGCTGATGCTCGCCAACGCCCAGATTTGGCCAAAGGTCAGCACCAATATTGAAGAATACCCCTTCGAAATCACAAACAACAACATGACCCGCTATATAGGCTCCATGTCCTCGAGCGGGAAGACCTCCGTTTCATTTGATTTCACCGTTTCCAGCAAGGCGACAAACGGAACCAAGATACTCACCTTCATCGCGGGATACACCGAAAACGGCAAGTATTACGAATACCCTGTCACGATATACTTTACGGTTTACGGTGCGACGGACGCAGGAGCCGAGCCGGACACCACCGCACCCCTCGTACTCGCCGGAAAGGACAGCACAGGCAAATCCGCAAATACCCCCACGGGCGACATCGGCGATAGCATAGCCGTGTTGCTGCCCGTCAAAAACCGCTCGAACAGCACGATTACCAACATCGAAATTTACCCCCAGCTTTCTGCGGACGTCAACACCTTCCCCTTTGTCATCGGCTCGGCGAGCTATGACAGGACTATCTCTTCCCTCAAAGCGGGCGAAACCGCAGACGTAAAGTACAGCTTCAAAATAGCACCCAAGGCGACCAGCGGCGTCAAAGCTGTTCGCTATTCGGTGATTTACCGCGATGCAAACGGAGCTTCCCAACAGATAGAAATGACCAGCTACGTCAACATCCGCAAGGGATATGTCGACAGCAGCGTCATCACCGACCCCGATCAGCTCGTCGTGCAGCCAAAGCTGCTCATCGCCGCGTACGAAACGCCGAATCCGCTCTATGCGGGCAGCGAGTTCGAGCTTGCCTTCACCATCAAGAACG
>CALNBC010000019.1 GCA_937874755.1 uncultured Clostridia bacterium | reverse complement strand
CACTGGATAGACCACATAGACGCGATGGATCGCCTGAGGGACGGCATCTCGCTGCAGGCGTACGGCAACCGCGACCCCGCGAAGGAATACGCCATCACCGGGTACGACATGTTTCAGGAGATGGTCGATTCGATAGACGAAACCATGCTCTCCGCGCTGTTCCACATTTCTGTGCGCGGCGTGCCCAAGGAGCGAAAGGCCGCCATCGGCACCGCCCGCCAGGCGTCCGCAGCCCCCGACCGCCCCGCCTCCGCCGGCGGGCAAAAATCCCCCATGGAAGTGGAGTCCACCAACCGCCAGAACCAGGAAGCGCCACAGCCCGTCCGCGTCGAGAAGAGGGTCGGGCGGAACGAGCCCTGCCCCTGCGGCAGCGGCAAAAAGTACAAGAACTGCTGCGGCAAAGCGGAATAAGCCAACCCCAAAACGAAAGTACTATACCAGCATAAAGGATGTGATATTGGATGATCAGGTTTGAAGAGCAGAAACAGAAGCTCAATTCAATCATGGACAATCTAAAAGAGGCAGGTGAATCCCTTTGACCTGCCCAAGCTGAAGGCAGAACTCGCAGAATACCACGAGCAGATGAACGCGCCTGACTTCTGGAGCGACGTGGACGCCGCCAACGCTGTAAGCCGCAAGGTCAAGCAACTCGAGGGCAAGATAAACAAGCTCAAATCCCTCAAGGCGCGCGGAGACGACGTCTACACCCTCATAGAGCTCGCCCTGGAGGAGGAAGACCTCTCCCTGCTTGACGAGGTCGCAAACGAGGTCAAAAAGCTCGGGGCAGACGTCGAAAAGTTGCGCCTGTCGCTGCTTTTGAAGGGCCCCCACGATTCCCAGAACGCGATACTCTCTCTTCATGCGGGCGCAGGCGGCACCGAAGCCCAGGATTGGGTGCAGATGCTGTATCGCATGTATAGCCGCTACTGCGAAAACCAGGGGTGGAGTTTGCGCGAGCTCGACCTGCTGGACGGCGACGAGGCGGGCATCAAGTCCGTCACCTTCCAGGTGGACGGTGAGAACGCCTACGGCTACCTCAAGGCGGAAGCGGGGGTACACAGGCTGGTGCGCATATCTCCCTTCGACTCCGCGGGGCGCAGGCACACCTCCTTCGTGTCGCTGGACGTAACCC
>CALNBC010000018.1 GCA_937874755.1 uncultured Clostridia bacterium | reverse complement strand
GGGTTTTTGCTGCCGGCTGCCCAACGAAATGCCCGCACGAGCGCTGCTTGATGAGGAGATGTCGGACGCGGTAATCGTCAATGACGCGAAAGTCTGGGCAATGCTCATTCAGCGCGAGTATAAAAAATGCGGCGGCGACCCGCAAAAAACGTACGCCGCGATAGATAAGCTGCTCGACGACTACGCGAACACCTTTTGGCGGCTTAAACCCAAAGTGCGCAAGATGATAGCCGAGGATATACACCGAGCGGACGCATGGAGAGAGCCGACAGCGCAAGAACGCACGAAATTGACCGAAGAGCTCAAGGCCGTTCTGCGCTACCGCCTGCGAAAGCTGTTCGCGTGCGTCTACGAGCGCTGCATCATCAACGCAAAGAAGCAGCTCCTTCGGGATATACAGGTGCTCGAAAAGCAGATGAATGCGGTGACGACCGTCAAGGTCTACGGGAGAGATGAAAAGGGAAACGAAATTCCGCTGTCCGAAACGGAATACAGGGGCTATACCGCCGCATTCGCCTCCTCCACCACCGAGCACCCAACAATATGGAGTTGGCTACCGGGAAGTGCCGAGGACTCTGTATTTCAGTGTACGTTGTATAACTACCTATCCCTCGGCGCACCCACCTGCGTTAAGTTCTACAAAACGTGGGAGGATCAGGTCGCAGATAACACCGCCTTCACCCTGCCGCTTACATATGCGCCCGGTGAAGTAAAGCTGTTCATCGACACCGAGCTTTCCATAGACGAGCTCGTGGGAACTTATGAAGGAACCGTTTCCTCAGAGGAAGGATCGCTTTCTCACACATTCACAGTTCGTAAAAACGGAGACGGGATTATAGTCGATGATACGATGGACACATTGAAGTTGCAATACGATCCTGCGACGGGCATTGCCGGAGGGTCAAAATCAACATCATATGGCGAATATAAGCTTCGTTACACCTACAGGTTCACCTTTGCAAGGAATAACGGAACCATTTCTATGACCGGTACATCCAGTGCATACCTCGATGATGAATATCAAACGTCTGCAAATTTCAACTGTTACAAAGTAAGCTGATGGGGTAAGAATATGAACGCAACGGAAACCTATATAACTAAAAAAAACATGAACAGAAAACCGAAACGAATCCTTCTGCGGATTTCATCCATACTGATGCTGCTGGTCGCCCTGCCCATGCTGCTGTGGTGCTTGCAGCTCATCGATAATGCGGCGTTGGACTACGCCTACGCGGGGGCGGGATGCTTCG
>CALNBC010000017.1 GCA_937874755.1 uncultured Clostridia bacterium | reverse complement strand
AACACGTCATTGTTCTTCCCCTCCTGTTTTGGTGTCGGGGATCACCCCCGCATACGCGGGGAACACGGGCATTTGCGCGGTCTAGTCTTTTGTTGGTTAGGATCACCCCCGCATACGCGGGGAACACGCGTTATCCTGTGATTAATTCGCCGTTCCATCAGGATCACCCCCGCATACGCGGGGAACACGTACCCGTTACTAAGCGCGTACAACTTAATCTGGGATCACCCCCGCATACGCGGGGAACACCTGCATTAAGCCGGTTTCCCGGCTCACTCTGCGGGATCACCCCCGCATACGCGGGGAACACCTGTCGGAGCTTGTGACCGTCTGCCTGGCTGCAGGATCACCCCCGCATACGCGGGGAACACGTCTATTCTGAACTGTCCCCGTACTTTGGCGGGGGATCACCCCCGCATACGCGGGGAACACTACCCAAGGTCTTTTACCGTCACGTCCACCGTAGGATCACCCCCGCATACGCGGGGAACACGTCCATCTCGATTTTGTCCCCAAATTGCACCAGGGATCACCCCCGCATACGCGGGGAACACCCGCGCTGGTGCGCTATGCGTTGACCAGTCGCAGGATCACCCCCGCATACGCGGGGAACACGCGGATGGAGATCAAGTGACCGTGACCAGCTCAGGATCACCCCCGCATACGCGGGGAACACGGGCCGCACTACGAGGCACAAAACAGCCCAATGGGATCACCCCCGCATACGCGGGGAACACACTTAAGAAATCCCCTATTTACGCCACTCTTACTATTCAGAAACCTCTAAATTTATCAGTTTCTCATAAAGTTGATAGGTCGTTTCGCAATCGGCAAGGCTTCGGTGGGATTGCGAAGGCTCAAATCCGAAATGCTCTGCCAGGGTACTCAGCCTGTAATTCTTGATTTGCAGTATCTTCCGCTTGGCGAGGGTTAGGGTATCGATACAGCGGTTGTAAGGTGTCGGCAGGTCGCAGACGGCGCAAGCCGCGCACAGAAAATTATAGTCGAAATTCGCATTGTGCGCCACAATGGGCAAATCGTTCAAAAATGCCATGAATTGCTCCATAGCGGCGTGCATTTCCACCCCTTCCCTTTCCAACATTTCGTTGGTTATGCCTGTAAGCGCCTCGATTTGCGGTGCGATAGGCTTTTCGGGTCGTATCAAAGTCGAATAGCGCGCCTTGACGCTGTGTTCTTCCACGAGCAGTGCCCCCAGCTCGATTATAACATCTTCATCGGGGTAAAGACCGCTGGTTTCGAGGTCGATTACCACATAGGTATCCGGTAAGGGGGTTCGCTTCTTTTGTGCGGCGCGCTTTGCGGCTTGACGTTTGCTGGCGTTGCTAAAGCCCATGCGAAGATTGCTAAGCTGCTTAACGCGCGAAGGGCTCGGGCGCAGCATGAGTTTTATACCGTCGTAGTCGATGGGCTCCCAAGTACTGTTGTGTATACGAAAATCGAGTCGCTGTTCGTTGTTGGTGCTAAAGACCATCGTCACCCTGCCGTTTTTAGAGGTTTCCTTGATGCGCTCCCACAACCCGTCGCGCACCCGAGAGCTGACCTGACCGACGAACACCCCCGGGCTGACTTCCAGCATCCATTTAGTCAGGTCGCCGCGAAGGCCATTGGGGCAGTCCGTCATTGTGATGACAATCATGGTTCTTCCTCAATTATCCTGCCGTAACCCTCGGTCAATTCCACCTCTGCAAATTCATCGTCCAGTTCTTTTCCGTAAGATACGGCGTTTTTGACAAAGCCGTTCTTTTCGTCCCACATGTAAACAACATTTGTGTCAATCCCGGGCACTTCTTGCCGCGAGCCGTCCTTCGCCGTTCCCAAAAGCAGGTCGCGGATATCCTTTACCATGCGCTCGAGTATGGCGCCGCCCGCTATTGCGTCGCGAACGGCGCGCCTGGTTTCGGCTCCGATGTCCTGTGGATGCCCCGCAGTCACTTCGAAAGCAATCGGTATAGTGATTTCCGCCTTGTAAAGGTCGGCGATGTCGTACACAAAAGAGCGTTCATGCCCTGTATGCACAAAGCCCAGACCGGGCGTACACCCTAGTGCGACTATGACGCTGTGCGCCACGCCGTACAGGCAGGCGTGAGCGGCGGAAAGCGCCATGTTTATGGGGTCGCTCGCATAAAAGTCCTCGGGGTTGTACTGCCGCTTGGTCCAGGGGACGCCGGTCTTTTTAGATGCTTGCCGGTAAACTGCGCGAATCCTCGCCCCCTCCCGCCCGCGCAGCTGTTGCATGGTCATCTTGGAAACGTCTTCATTGGGGAAGCGCATGGCGTACATACGGCGGGCTACCGCCAGGCGGCTGCGGTTGTTGGAAACAAGCTCCGCCTGGGCGACAAGCATTCGGGAGGAATGAGTCAAAGGGCGCCCGTGGGCGTAATACCGCACCCCGTGCTCGCCGACCCAAATAATACTTGCGCCCGCATCGCCTATGAGCTCCACAGCGCGGTGGGATACGTTGGTGCCCGGACCGAGCAGTATTGTGCTGAGCGCGGCGGCAGGTACATGCACCGTGCCGCGAAGGTCGGTAACGGTAATCGCATTGTCCTGCCTGTTTACGATGCAGCGTTCCAGATACAAAAACGATATGCGTTCGCGCACGGTGGGCAGGGCGTGCAAGTCCAGCCGCTCCATGCCCGGAATCTTGTTCACGGCTGCACGCCCGCAACGGTGAGCAGACCGCAACCGTAAGCCTTTGCGCGCCCTATCCCCAAGGTCAGAGCGCGGCGGAACAGTTCCCCGTCCTCGACAATGAGTATGCCCTCAAAAGTCGCCGTTCCCAAGGTAACGGGCTTGCGGTTTCGCATGAACTTCTTGACTTCGCGCTGCACGACCCTGAAGGAGCCTTCCTCCAGCGCAAAGCC
>CALNBC010000016.1 GCA_937874755.1 uncultured Clostridia bacterium | reverse complement strand
AGGACAGCGGACTTATAATAGGCGTCAACACCGACGAAAAAGCGCCGCTTTTTAGGATGTGCGACGTGGGCGCCGTGTGCGACTGCGCGGAATTTGCACAAGAGCTAGCCAGGCTTCTCGAAGCGAACTCACAGAAAGGTTGTTAGCATGAGCGATATACAGTTTAGCGAACACTCGCGGGACGAATCCCGCTTCACCGGCGAATGCACGGGTGTAATAATGGCGAAAAGCGCCAAGGACATTGCCGCCGCCCTCTCTTTGGGCGAACCCTTTGCGGTTCAAGGCGCGAGGACGGGCATAACGGGCGCTTGCGTGCCCGATTCCTGCAAGGCGCTCGACCTTTCGGGTTTTGCGGGAGCCAGCGGCATGCGCGAAGAAAATGGCGAATTTGCCGTTGCAGTTCGTCCGGGCACGCTGCTTTCTGACCTTAGGACGATGCTCGCAAAGCGTTCGTTTGACACCCAAGGGTGGGACGAAGCCTCGCTTGCTGCGCTGGAATCGTTCAAAAATGCGGGAGAATTTATGTTTGCCCCGGACCCCACCGAGGACACCGCGTCAATTGGCGGAATGTTCGCCACCAACGCGGGCGGTCCTGCCTCCCTGCTGTACGGTCGCACGGGAGACAACACCGCCGCTCTGGATATTCGGTTGGCTAACGGCGAGCTTTGGCACGTCGAGCGCGGCGAATACGCTTTCGACGAGGGCGGATGCTGCAAATTGCCGAACGGGAAAACTCTTCGTGTTTCCTTCCCCGAAAGTGCGCCGCTGCTCAATCCCCTCCAACCCAGGGCGGGAACAGATTTAATAGACCTTTTTTCGGGCAGCGAGGGCATGCTCGGCGTTGCCGAGCAAATCTGGCTCAAGCTCATACCTAAGCCCGCTGTGCGGTGGAGCGTGGTTTTCTTCCCGAACTCAATCGAGTGCGCGACCGAATTTATAGACGGCCTTCTTTCCGCAAAGGAAGGCTGGGAATGCTCCCTTACCGCCCTTGAATACCTTGACGGCAATTCGCTCTCGCTGTTTTCCGAATTCCGCGAAAACCAAACGAGGCTCGCCTCGATTCCAGAGTTCCACGAAGGTGCAAAATGTGCGATAATCGCCGAGCTTTGCGCATCTTGTGAGGACGTCGCCGAAGCCGCCCTGGGGGAGATGCTGGAGCTTTTCGCCGAAGCGGGTGGAGATGAGGACGCGACCTGGGCAGCGGACACGGAGGACGAAATCGAGAAATTCCGCCAGCTGCGCCACGCCGTACCCGAAGCGGTAAACAGCACGATAGACAAGTATCGCGTCGATTGCCCGACGCTGACCAAACTCGCCGCAGACATCTGCCGTAAAGGCGTTCCGCTCTGCGAGCTCATACCTGGACTCACCGAAAAGCTGGAATCCACAGGCATTGACTACGCGCTGTTCGCTCACGCGGGCGAGGGGCACTTCCACGTAAACCTGATACCTAAGGATGCGGGTGAGTACGCGCGGGGTGCAGACTTTTTATTTGGGCTTACCGCGGATACCGCAAAGCGGGGTGGCATGATAATCTCCGAAAACGGGGTGGGCAAGCTGAAGCGCGGGCTTGTGGCCGGACTGCTTCCAAAGGAACAGCTTGAATTGATGCGCGAAATAAAGCGCTTCTTCGACCCCTCCTGCCTGCTCAACCCCAACAACATGTTTGAGTTGCCGCTATGAGGATAATCGTTTGCATCAAGCAGGTGCCCGCCACGTCCGAAGTGCAGATGGACCCCGAAAAGGGCGTGCTGTTCCGCTGGCGCATCCACGGCCACCTGCTC
>CALNBC010000015.1 GCA_937874755.1 uncultured Clostridia bacterium | reverse complement strand
ATCAAGGTGCGCCTGTATCGCCCCTTCTCCGCGGAGCACTTCCTCGCAGCGATTCCCGCTTCCTGCAAGCGCATCGCAGTGCTCGACCGCACAAAAGAACCCGGCTCTCTGGGCGAACCCCTTTACACCGACGTATGCTCAGCACTGATGGAAGCCGGACGCACCGAAATCAAGGTCATCGGCGGGCGTTACGGTTTAGGTTCCAAGGAATTCACCCCCACCATGATGAAGGCCGTTTACGACAATCTGGACGGCACGATGAAGAACCACTTCACTGTCGGCATCGTGGACGATGTTACAAACACCTCTCTGCCCGTCGGCAAGACCATTGATGCATCTGCTGAGGGCGCATATTCCTGCATGTTCTACGGACTCGGTTCCGACGGAACTGTCGGCGCAAACAAGAACTCCATCAAAATCATAGGCGACCATACTAATATGTTCGCCCAAGCGTATTTCTCTTATGACTCCAAAAAGTCCGGCGGCTTCACCGTTTCGCACCTGCGCTTCGGCAAAAAGCCCATTCAGTCCCCTTACCTTATTGACAATGCGGACTTCGTAGCCTGCCACAACGCCTCCTATGTCACCCGTTACGAGATGACAAGCGCGGCGAAGGAGAACGGCGTGTTCCTGCTGAATAGCCCTTGGAACACCGTCGAAGAACTTGACGACAACCTCCCAGCTTCCATGAAGAACGACATCGCGACAAAGAAACTCCGCTTCTACAACGTCGATGCTATCTCCGTAGCACGTTCCGTGGGCATGGGCAATCGCATAAACACCGTAATGCAGGCATGTTTCTTCAATGTCACTGGCATCATTCCCGCCGCTGACGCTATCGATTATATGAAGCAGTACGCAAAGAAATCTTACGGCAAAAAGGGTGACGCAGTAGTCAAGAAGAACTACGATGCGATCGACGCCGCAGTAGGTTCACTGATCGAGATTAAGTATCCCGAATCCTGGGCAACCACCACCGAAGGTGCGCAGGCACCTCGCGTCGAGGCTACCCAGTACTTCGACGACGTCATCGAACCCACACTTGGTCAGCGCGGCGACCAGCTGCCCGTTTCCAAGTTCGTCGGCTACGAAGATGGCGCTGTTCCCGTAGGCACCACCAAGTATGAGCGCCGGGGCGTCGCCGTCGAAGTCCCTGTCTGGCAGGCTGAAACCTGCATCCAGTGCAACCGCTGCTCCATAGCTTGCCCCCATGCCACCATTCGCCCCTTCCTGGTCAAGGAAGGCACAAAAGTTCCTTTTGAAACCAAGAAAGCGATGGGCAAGGAATTCGAAGGTTACAGCTTCCGCATCCAGATCGATCCTTACGACTGCACCGGTTGCGGAAACTGCGTGAACGTCTGCCCCACCGTCGCCAAGGGTACACTGAAGATGACTCCCTTCGAAGAAGTCAAGGAGGTCGAGGACGCAAACTGGGCTGCCGCGCTTGCTCTACCCAAGTTTGATATGACCGGGCTCAACGTAAACAACATAAAGAACAGCCAATTCCTCCAGCCTTTGTTTGAGTTCTCCGGCGCCTGCGCAGGCTGCGGTGAAACCCCGTACATCAAGCTGGTTACCCAGTTGTTCGGCGACCGCATGATAATCGCCAACGCCACGGGCTGTTCCTCTATTTACGGCGGCTCCGCCCCCACCGTTCCTTACACCGTCAACGAAAAGGGTCATGGTCCCGCATGGGCAAACTCCCTGTTCGAAGACAATGCGGAATTCGGCTTCGGTATGCAAATCGCTGTTGAACAGCGCCGCGCAAAGCTTGCCGAGCTTGTGAAGGAACTCGCCGAGAATTCAGACGGCGAAGATAAGGCCGCTTGCGAAGAATGGCTTGCCAATGTTGACGATGCCACTATC
>CALNBC010000014.1 GCA_937874755.1 uncultured Clostridia bacterium | reverse complement strand
AGAAGGGGGACTTTGCCTATCTCCTTTAGGTACATACGCACAGGATCGTCTATATTTATGCCGGCGGGAACGGAAAGGGCGTCTTTGTCTTCCTCTTCCTTTTCGTCGTTCACCGAGGCGGCAATGGTGGCTAGGTCATCAGCAAGGTCGCTTTCGTTGCGGATTACCTCGATATTCATACTTTCCAACGTGGAGTAAAGCTCGTCTATCTGGTCAGCGTCGAGCTCTAGTCCTTCGATGCTTGAAGCGAGTTCCTGTTCCGTTATGTGACCGCCCTTTTCCCTTGCCAAGGCAGCAAGAGCAGCAAAGCGTTTTTCATATGGTTCAGTGTGCCAAATGTCAGCCTCGATATCCATCACCGTTTCATCGTTGTCAGCGTCGGCGAATAACTCGTCAGCATCGTCGTTCTCATCGAGTTCGACATCGTCCGCATCGGCAGTCTGGTTTTTAGCCACTTCTGAAGAGTTGGGAGCGTTGCCGCCCTGCTTTGCCTGTTCGACTTCTTCTGCGGTTTGCTTTGCTACCACCTTTTTAGCCGTGGGTTTGCGCTTCCTTTGGGGGGGTGTTTTCTCAGGCGCAGCTTTAATCTGACCGTCGTCCACCACGGCATCTTCCTCCGACGTGATTTCGGTCAGTATTTCTGTTTCGTTGGGCGCGGCTTTAACCTCGTCACCCTCAACCGCGGCAGTTTCCTGCTCCAAAATGTTTTCAGGCAGCGATTCCTTTTTCTTGGTGGTTTTTTTAACCTTGCTGTCCTTAGGGTTCATATCCGCGACCTTCTGCTTCGTCGTTTTTTCCACGTAACTCTCCTATTCGCCTAAGCAATTCTGCTTTTTTATCCTTTGTTGTAGTATCATCCTGAAACTGTTGTTGCAGCTTTTCGATTTCGCTTTCTCTGTCCAGCCTTATGAGCTCCGCAACACATTCTGAAAAACAGGTTTCGGGATCTTCGCATTCGGGCATGGACATGCACTGCGCAAAACACGAGGAAGCGTTCCCTTCCATGCGGCTGACAAACACCTGGAGTGCCTCAGGGTCGCCCCGGGGCATATCCTTCAGCGTATCCATAAGCGCAGTTGCGCCTGCGCCGGTGATAAGCTGCTTTTGTTCTTCGATGCGGGGTATATACGCCGGGTCGTCTATCGCAAGGCGAATGAGCAATCCTTCTGCGTTTCTGCGCCTGTCATCTTCGCTAGGAAGTTTTGTCATAGCATTTCTAGTATTCCGATAATTGGTAACGGTATTCTTATGCACCTCACGAATACCCGCTGTTTGGGCTTCCAGCGCCAGCGTTTCCCGAGAAAACCCGGTCATGCTAGCCAGTTCGGCAAAATAATGCTCCTGCTCGACGGGTGAAAACTGGGATACAAGATTGCTCCCCGCCCTCGCAAACGCCATCCTTTGGTCTTCGCTGTTCAAGTCGTAGTCACTTTTTAGGTAGTTTAGCCTAAAGGAGTTTTGTGAAACCGCTTCATCGCAAAGAGCGCGAAACGCATCCTCACCTTTTGATAGCAAGAACTCGTCTGGATCCATGCCATTAGGAAAACTGAGCACCCGGGCAATCAACCCTTCGGCTTCTAGTGTTTTCAACGCCTCCAGAGTCGCCTTCTGACCGGCAAAATCGCCATCGTAAGCCAAAATCACTTCGGAGACGGTATTTTTGAGTAGCCTCGCCTGCTGTTGAGTGAGTGCGGTTCCCAGGGATGCAACCGCGTTGACAATCCCGTGTTCGTGCAGACCGATGACGTCCATATAGCCTTCGACGAGTATTATCCTGCCTGGATTTTTGCCCTTGAGCCTATTGAGCCCGAACAGGATCTTACGCTTGTTGAATATGGGGGTCTCGGAGGTATTGAGGTATTTTGGCTGCTCGTTGCCCATTGCGCGGGCACCGAAGCCGACAACCCGGTTGTATGAGCCGATTATCGGAAATATTACGCGCCCCCTAAACCAGTCGTAATACTTGGAATCGTCTTTTTTGGACTTTGAGCAAAGCCCCGCTTCGGTGAGCGTTTCTGGCGAATAACCATTATTGTTCAGGTGTTTGAATAGTTCTCCGTCCCACCCATCCGGTGCCCAGCCAAGCCCGAAGGCGGTGGTGGTTTCGGCGGAGACACCCCTTTTGGCGAGGTATTCGCAGGCCTCCCGTCCCATGGGCTGCTTTAGACGCTGGTGGTAAAAAAGCGCCGCCTCCCTGGTCGCAGAATACATTTTTTCTCGCTTTTCGCGGTTTTGAACCGCTCCCTTTTCGTCTGAATGCTCAGGAAGCTCCATCCCCACCCTTTCGGCGAGCTGGCGGACGGCATCGACAAATGAAACATTCTCAATGTCCATCACAAAGTTAATCAGGGAGCCGCCCTTTTTACAGCCAAAGCAGTAGTACATATTCTTGTCCGGCGAGACGGAGAATGAAGGTGTTTTTTCATGATGGAAGGGGCAACAGCCCCACAGTCTTCCTCCCCGAGGTTTAAGCTGAACGTATTCGGAGGCGAGGGCTGCTATGTCACACTTTGAGATGAGTTCTTCCAGCCATGCATCCGGGAAATACGCCATTACACACACCCTTTCGTGATAACAATGCATTTATTTTATGAAAATGCGCTATATTATTCGCCATTCTTGTGTTCGTTCCTTCTTTTTTATTCAATCGCGTCAATATCCCCAGGATTTGGGAATAAAAATGCTTTGATACGTATTGATTGCGAACCTGTCCGTCATGCAGGCGATATAGTCCGCGGTGACTACTTCGCGACCGTCTGTGTCGATGTATTTTACGAATTCGGGGGGAAGGCTCGAAACATTGGCCAGAAAATGCCGGTACAGCTCCTCGAGCAGCCCTTTGGTCTTGCCTTCTTCCGATTTGGCGGTCGGGTTGGTGTATACATTCTCGAACATGAACCCCCTGAGCTTCGCCATGTATTCCTCAAAAACAGGGGACATGCGAACGTAACCTTTGCCGTCGCTCTCGTGAACTATGTCGAGTATCATGTTGTTTATCCTGTTGCCGTGGGAGTCGCCCAGAACTTTTAGGCAGTCCTTCGGAAGGACGGCGGCGGATAGCACACCGGCGCGGATTGCATCGTCTATATCGTGGTTTATATAGGCAATCCTGTCGGCGTAGCTGACGACTTTCCCTTCGAGGGTGCAGGGGTTACCGTCTTTGGTGTGGTTCAGTATACCGTCTCGTACTTCTTTTGTGAGGTTTAGACCTTCGCCGTCGTGCTCCAGCTTTTCGACGACGCGCACGCTTTGAACATTATGCCGAAATCCACCCGGCAGAACAGAATCGAGCACCGCCTCGCCTATATGCCCGAAGGGGGTATGCCCAAGGTCGTGACCCAGGGCAATCGCCTCGGTGAGATCCTCGTTCAGGCACAGCGCACGCGAAATAGTACGAGCAATTTGGGACACTTCGAGGGTATGGGTCAGCCTGGTGCGGTAATGGTCGCCTTCCGGAGAAAGAAACACCTGCGTTTTGTATTTAAGCCGCCTGAATGACTTGCAGTGGATGATTCTGTCCCTGTCGCGCTGATATTCAGTTCGAAGTACGCAGCTTTCCAGGGGCTTGTCCCGCCCCTGGGTATCCGCGCTTTTTGCAGCGTACTCCGAGAGCAGGCTCCTTTCGAGCTTTTCAAGCTGCTGTCTAGTGTTCATTCAATCGCCTTTCAAAAAACCTTGTAAAAACCACATGGAATGTTTTTTGCTCCAAAACATTGAAACCTACTCATGTATATATAAATACGCTAAATAACTCTAAAATCCTTCTTTTTGATGCAAACTTAAGTTCGCATATATTCCCAAAATAGCGAAAAACCGGCATTCAACACCGGTTTTTCGCGGAAATTAACTGATCGTTTATTCTTGGGATGTTTACTTCTGCCAGGGAGCCATAGTGTCGTTCTCGATAAGCTGTTCGTAGCTCTGCCGTTTCACAATCTGCGCATGCTTACCTTCGTTTACCAGCACCATCGCGGGTATCGGCACGCGGTTGTAGTTTGATGCCATAGAATAATTATACGCGCCCGTGGAGAACACCGCCAATACATCTCCAGCCTGGCATGGAGGCAATTTGGCTTCTTTAATCAGAATATCACCCGATTCGCAATACCGCCCTGCAATGGCGAGCGTTTCCGTAGCTGCCGCGGTGGGTTTGTTGACCAGCTTTGCGGTGTATTCAGAACCGTAGAGCATGTGGCGAGGGTTGTCCCCCATACCGCCATCCACGCTGACGTAGGTGCGCACTCCCGGCACGCGCTTGACCGTTCCCACCGTATACAAGGTTATTCCGGCTTCGCCTACTATGGCGCGGCCCGGTTCGATACAAAAGTCGTAATGCGGGAGACCTTTTTCGTCGCAGTTTTTGTATAGCGCTTCTACCATCTCGCCTATGAATTCGTAAGGCTCTGCCTCGGCGTCCTTCTCGGTATACATTATGCCGAAACCGCCCCCGAAGCTGATTTCTTTAATCTCGGTATCCAGATCTTTCTTTATCGATAGGGCAAAATCCGTAAGCCTGTCCGCCGCTATGAAGAAGGGCTCTTTCTCGAATATTTGAGAACCTATGTGGCAGTGGAGCCCGATTAGCTTTAGCTCTTTGCGAGTGAGGATTTCTTTTACGGCAAGGCGAGCCTCGCCGTCGTACAGCCCGAGACCGAACTTGCAGTCATCTATGGCGGTGAGCACGAATTCGTGGGTGTGTGCCTCTATTCCCGGCTTGACGCGCAGGGATACGCGTACCGTCTTTCGGCAGTCCCTCGCTATGTCCGCAAGGGTGCCTATCTCCTCGTGACTGTCTATAACTATGCAACCTACGCCGTATTCGACCGCCATCCTGAGTTCATCGGGGGTTTTGTTGTTTCCGTGGAAGACTATGCGTTCGCCGGGGAAGGAGGCGTTTTGCGCAGTGTATAATTCACCGCCTGAGACCACGTCTATCCCGAGACCTTCCTGCTCTATTATGCGGTACAGGGCGGTGGTGGAAAGCGCTTTGCTGGCGTAATACACCCTGCCTTGTGCGCCCGCACCGCGAAGGGCGGAATCGAATCCGCGACAAACTTCCCGCACAACACGCTCATCCAGTACATAAAGCGGAGTTCCGTATTCTTTAACGAGCTCTATACAGTCGCATCCGCCAAACACCATATTGCCGGCAGCGCTGACGCTGATTTTTTCCCATGGTTTCATTCTTTATATTCTCCGACTTCTCGTCATATTTCCGGAAAATTCTAGCATAACGAATGCGGGCTGTCAATCCAGCCCGCATTATTCTACGTCATTGTGTATAATTATTAGCCTTACATATGCAACCAGTTCAGCCAGATGGTGCGCAGGGCGCTCCCTATCGACGCCTTTTCGACGGTTTCGCAGGCTACTATCGGAACGCGGGCTAGCTCTGTGCCGTTTAGCTTGACGATGAGTTCCCCCATCTGAGCGCCCACTTCCACAGGGGCGGTCAGCAGTTCGCTGATTTCGACTTCTTTCGTTATGCCCGAAGCCTCGCCCTTTTTGAGCAGCATAGAAAGCGTTTTCCCGGCGACACCGTGCACCGACTTCTTGCGTCCACCCTCGATGGGCACATCCTTCGCAACGCCCTTGCCTTCCTCTATGACCAGCACGGATTCATAGTTAGCGAAGGCATGATCTAACAGTTTTTGAGCGATTGCCGAGCGGTTGTCTGAATTGTTGGCACCGATTACCACAGCTATATAGCGCGTTCCGTTTCTTTGAGCCGCAAACGCTCCGGAATATCCTGCAGAATTGTTCGAGCCGGTGGACAGTCCGTCGCACCCAGAGTAAAATCTGACTAGCCTGTTCGGATTGACAAGTTCTGTGCGCCTTCCGTCGGCATGCAGAAGCTCGTCCATATAAATAGAAGTGTAAGCCAACGCGCCCGGATGCTTGCAAAGCTGCGCGGCTATGACAGCCGCATCCATAGCGTTCAACCCCTGACCATCCGACCTATGACCTGTTGCGCTGGTGAACACTGCGGTGAGTCCCAGGCTTGCAGACCTTTCGTTCATCTTTGCGACAAATGCTTCGGTGGAGCCGCAAAGCTTCTCTGCGAGTGCAGCAGTCGCGTCGTTCGCGGAAATCATCAGCATAGCTTTATAGAGTACGTCGACGGAATAATCCTGTGCCGCAGCCAAAAAGGCGCTCATACCACCCAGCCCCGCAGCGTTGCTGCTTACGTTCGCAGTATCGGTTAGGGATAGCGCACCTGATTCCAGCGCTTCGGATACGATAAGCGCGCTCATCAATTTTGTCATTCCCGCGACGTCGAAATTCTCGTACGCGTTCTTTTCGTATATTATTTGACCGGAGGCGGCGTCCATCAGGATCGCCGCCTTCGCGTCTACTGCAAAGGGCAACTCTTCCGCCCTTACAGGATCGGGAAAAGCCCATTGCGCCCCGAACAATATGGTTGCAGCCAGCGTGGCTGCCGCCCACCGCCTGAATTTACCCACGTTCATTCCTCCTATGTTTTGATGAACTTATTTTTTCACGGCTCATTTTGTCTATACAAGGTGCTTAATGACAAAAAGGGCGGTATAATCCGCCCTTAACAAAAATATGCTGTAAATTCGGTCAAAAAACCTTTTGAATCGCTATGTCGATAAGTTTGGTAAAATTACCCTTGACCCTGTTCGCCGTCTCCATGACCTCTTTGTGATCCAGCGGGGCTTTTAGTACCCCCGCCGCCATGTTTGTGATGCAGGAAATTCCCAGTACTTTCATGCCGCAGTGGTTTGCCGCAATAGCCTCGGGCACGGTGGACATTCCGACCGCATCCGCACCCATTGCCCTAGCCATGCGGATTTCCGCGGGTGTTTCGTAGCTCGGACCTGTGAACATGATGTATACGCCCCGCTCGACCCTTATACCGGCATTTTCTGCCTCTGCTACCAGCTTTTCGCGAAGTGCGCTGTCGTACACTTCGGACATATCCGGGAACCTCGAACCGAACTCTTCAAAATTCGGTCCCATCAGCGGATTCGCACCCGAGTAGTTGATGTGGTCGGTTATCGCCATCAGCGCGCCTGATGACCACGCGGTATTTATGCCTCCTGCGGCGTTGGTTATCAATAGTTTTTCTACGCCCAGCAGGTGCATAGCCCTTACGGGTATCGTGAGTTCCTGCTGAGAATAGCCTTCGTAATAGTGGAACCTTCCCTGCATTGCGATAATCTTCCTGCCGAACCGCTCCCCCAGCACAAAGCGCGATTTGTGCCCCGCCACGCTGGATACGGGGAAGCCGGGTATGTCGGCGTAGTCGATTATCACTGGGTTTTCCAGCATTTCGGCATAATCCCCAAGGCCACTACCCAGAACTAATCCTATCTCTGGTGAAAAATCCACAACACTCATTATTTGTTTTGCCGCTCCGATTATCCTGCTTTTGATGTCCATAATGCACCCCTCAATTGGTAATTTCCGGCAGGAAGGAGGTTCCGACCGCCCACGGCTCCAGATCGAAAAAGTCCGCGATGGTCGCGGCGACATCCGCAAAGGTGGATCTCGTGCCTATGTCCACTCCCGCTTTGAAGTTCTTGCCCCATAACAGAAGCGGTATGTATTCCCTGGTATGATCCGTTCCGGGGAAGCTGGGGTCGCAGCCGTGATCCGCAGTTATTATTAGCAAATCGTATTCGCTCATGCCTGCCATGATTTCGGGAAGCCATGCATCGAACGCTTCCAGCGCTGCTCCGTAACCTTCAACGTCGTTCCTGTGGCCGTACATCATATCAAAATCCACAAGGTTCACAAAAATCAGTCCGTTTTTGTTGCTGTTTGCGTATTTTATCGCGGATTCGGTGCCCGCCTTGTTATTCGTGGTGTGGTCTACCTCGGTCAAGCCGCTTTTTGAAAATATATCTTCTATTTTGCCGACGCCTACAACGTCGTACCCCGCCTCTTGCAGGGCGTTGAGCACCGTATCCTTCTCCGGCGGCAGGGCGAAATCCCGCCTGTTCTCTGTCCTTTTGTAGTTCCCGCTAGTTCCGATGAAAGGTCTGGCGATTATCCTGCCCACGAGGTCGTCCCCCATCATGAGCTCCCTCGCTATTTTGCACTGCCTGTATAGCTCGTCCAGTGGTATGACTTCTTCGTGGGCTGCAATCTGGAACACGCTGTCCGCCGACGTGTAGATTATAGGCTTGCCGGTCGCGACGTGTTCGTCGCCCAGTTCTTTAATAATCTGCGTTCCGGAAGCGGTGCGGTTACCCAGGGTTCCTCTGCCTATACGCCTTTCGAATTCGTCCATAACGCGCCGGGGGAAGCCGTTCGGGTACGTTTTGAAGGGCTTGTCCATTATAAAGCCGGCAAGCTCAAAATGGCCGCTGGTGGTGTCCTTAGCGCATGTGAGCTCCGCCGCCTTGCCGAAGCTTCCGACGATACGCCCGCCCCCTTCGAAAAAACTGGTGCCCTTTATGCTGCGAAGCCCCAACGCGTCCATATTCGGAGTGTTCAGCCCGCGTTTTTTTATTATGTTGCCTATCGTGTCTGCGCCCGCGTCCCCGAAATCATCTGCATCGGGCATTTCGCCTACACCCGCGCTGTCCAACACTATCAGTATTATCTTTTTATTCTTCATGCTGCCTCCAAACCCAAAGGGTTTTCTACATTATACCATTCTGACTTTGCACCGTCATCCATAAAAAAACAGTGCACAAATACCCCTGAACAAGAGCGGCATAATCACACATTGCACCAGGCAGACGGGAATCAGCCAGAGCGCACCTTGAAGCGCGGTTTTAACATAGCCTTCGATGTGCTCATTGTGCAGCGAAGCCCTGGCACCCCTTAGCATTGCCGCCCAAGCGCGAAGAAAAATCGGCAGTGCGAGCAAAAGAGGGATTATAACGCAAAGCACCGCGCAAATCGCACCTTTTACGCCAAGCGCAAACAACAGCGGCATCGCGCACCCCGCCGGGAATGCCCACAGCGCCAGAAACAGAGCAGAAAGCGGAGCTATAGGCCAAAATAGCCCACCTGCCGCTATGAAGAAATATGCGGAGGCATTCACCCAAATTCCCCTTAGAATACCCGCAAATAGCCCCACACCGCCGTGCGCCAGCGAATCTACCGCCGCCTGGGCGGCTCCGTAATAAGCGATTCCTCCCGCGATCAGCACAGCAGCCCAACCTGACGCAAATCCGATGATGATGGGCAACATTCCAGAGATATACGCCCTGCCGTTTGTATAAAGATGCTCTGCGAGCGCCGAGTCCTTCCGCCTTCTTGCGGAAATGGCGCGCGAAGTCGTAGTCAAAAGCCGCACCCCCAATGTTTGTACATACTAAATAATATGGAGTGTGGCTTTTTTGTATGCGTGCTGATCAATGTGGTGCGGGCAGGTGGGAGGTGCTTTAGGCACTATGTTCCGCAAAATGTTTGGTAGTTGCAAAAAGAAGCATCGGGCAATTCGGCGTATTCCGCTTGCGCCGCTGTATGGGCGAACGGCTGCGATAGTGCTTCCAGCAGGCGGTTCAGCTTGCTGCAATCGCGTTTCTCAACCGCAGCTTCGAGTGCTTCTTCCACCCGATGGTTGCGGGGAATGAGTGCAGGGTTGCTGTTTCGCATTAACTCGCGCGAAGCTTCCTCACCCTGCTTCTGCCTTTGCAACCTTTTGCGCCAGTCATCCTTCCAATGAGCGAATTCAACACTGGCGAAAAGCGCAGTATCCACGTCTTTGTCGAATGTTAGGGCGAGGAATGTGTTGGTGAAATCTGCCCTGTATTTTTGCATCATGCCAAGAAGGGTATCGATGAGTGCTTCATCCCCAAGTTCTTCGTTGAAGATTCCCAGCTTTGCTCGCATACCCGCCAGCCAATGGCTTTTGAACAGTACCTCAAAATGCGACACCTCTTCCTGCGCCAGCATGACCGCCTTGCCGCGATCCCCGCCAATCAAAGGGATGAGTGACTCGGCAAATCGTGCGATGTTCCACTCGGCGATGCCCGGCTGATTACCGTAGGCATAGCGACCTTGTATGTCTATAGAACTGAACACCACCGCGGGGTCGTACACATCCATAAATGCACAGGGTCCGTAGTCTATCGTCTCGCCGCTGATGGCCATATTGTCGGTATTCATGACGCCGTGTATGAAGCCGACAAGTTGCCATTTTGCCACCAGCGATGCTTGGTGCTTGATGACTTCCCGAAGTAGCGACAGATAGCGGTTTGCATCGTCCGCAATTTCGATAAAATGGCGGTTTATAGTATAGTCGGCGAGGGCGCACAGCACCTCGATATTGCCAATATTAGAGGCGTATTCGAACGTGCCCACGCGAATATGGCTGGACGCGACTCGGGTCAGTATCGCACCGGGCAGCATCTTTTCGCGGATTACAGGCTCACCCGTCAAAACTACCGCCAGACTTCTCGTCGTGGGTATTCCGAACGCATGCATCGCCTCGCTGATTATATATTCGCGAAGCATGGGTCCCAAACTCGCCCTTCCATCCCCTTGACGAGAAAACGCCGTTCTGCCCGAACCCTTCAGTTGAATGTCGACGCGCTCGCCAGAGGGAGTTATTTGCTCGCCTAATAGCAGTGCGCGTGTAACCACGCACAACTCATGTCAAAAGACGTGGGACGCATGAAAAGACCCGGGAAAGCCCGGGATTAGGGGATTTGTCCGGGGTTAAGGTGGGATGAGATTGGCGCACAACTCATGTCAAAAAACGAACACAAAAAACAAAAAAACGACCCTGGAAGGCCGAACCAATAAAATCTAACGGTCATTGCCTAACGGTAGTGTTAGAGCGCGTCAGATTCCCTGTTTTAGGGCGTTAGGCGCGTTTTTTTGTATGCCGTCTGAACAGGCAGGAAAGAGCTAAAGTTAACCGCGACATACCTCACCCTAACCGCATCGAATAAAAAGACGGGAGCGCCCTAATCATCTAGCTTTAAGCAGACTGTAATCTACAAAAAGAGAAACCTCACAAAAAGACGTTTTGACGTCTATTTGTTGCATATTAATTCGTGTAAATGAAATTTATACAAAAATGCCGAGTAGCGGGCTAAACAGTTTTGATGAACTTGCCCAAGACTCGGATCTCCGTATGAGAATCGTACAATTGTGTCCGATCCGACGGATTGCACGGAACCAGCCTGACGCTGTCGTCATCCTTGTAAAACCGCTTGATCGTGCTGCCGTCGTCAACGGAAACGAGCGCGATTTCGCCGTTCTCGACAGTCGGCTGCGGGCGGATAATGCAAAGGTCTCCATCGCGGATCCCGGCATCAATCATGCTATCCCCATCGGCAATCACGGCGAAGTCGCCCCGACGCGTATCAGCAAGTACATCGTCTTCTGGAGTTTCGATCATTTCAATGGGTAAGCCGGCGGCGGCGCGACCAACTACTGGCACGGTTATTCGCCCCTCAGAAATATTACTTATGCCATCAGAGGGGTCATCGGCAGATAGAGAATACATGCCAGCCAAATCAAGGAGCTGCTCAACACGATTAAATTGGGAATAATCCAACTTTTTAATCCAGGTGATAATCGAATCCTTGCGATCCTCTAAATTATAGTAGGCACGCACCTTTTGATTCTTAGGTAAATTAAGCTCATCGATTGTGCGTTCATTTAATACATTAGAAACTTGTAGATCGGTTTCTCCGCTATATCCAAAACGCACACCAAAAAATTTCTCAAGTTTACTTAGGATTCTAAAAGTAGGATGAGACAAACCATTTTCATATCTATATATGCTCTGCTCCGCAATGCCTATTGCCTCGCCAAGCTGCTTTTGTGTAAGGCCCATTTTAACCCTTAAAGCACGAATTGAATCTCCAATACTCATCTCCATTCCCCCAATGCCGTATTACAAGTGTAATAATACCATACAGCGCTGAAAACTCAACAAAAAATGATGGGGAATTTTGCTAACACGCTTTTAATAAACAAATTTGTATGCTATATTGTGGATTAGACAACAAAAATGTAGGTGAGAGGAGGACACAATGTATCTGAAGCCAAAATGTGCAGAGATAAGGGCTGCCAGAAAGTTATCTGGATTATCACAGATACAGCTATCTGAAAAAGCGGGCTTTGGCAAAAGGAACACGGCAATCTGTAGATTAGAGCAGGGAACGTACAAAGTGCACCCCCTCCGCGCCAAAGCTGTCGCCGATGTACTCGGCTACAAAGTCAACGATCTTTTTGAACCTGCATCATGAAACGGAGGACACCATGGACGAAAGGAAAGTAACTATCACCTTGAGCACTGACCTTGCTCGTCGCATCCGCGATTGCCTGGCATGTCAAGAGCAGGCGACCGCGGAAAACTACCGTTCCGCGGCCGAAAGTCAGACTCCCAACAAGAGCCGGTACAAGTCCTGGATGGAAACGGCTCGAAAAGACTACGAACGTTTTGACCGGGCTTTTCAAAGAGCCTTGGACGCATAAGTCGAAACCGCCTGCGGGCGGTCTGGCGGGAATGGCCGCCAGACCGCCCGCAGGCGGTTTCGACTTA
>CALNBC010000013.1 GCA_937874755.1 uncultured Clostridia bacterium | reverse complement strand
GGCAGAGGCAATAGGCGCCCTTGTGGCACTGGGATACGACGCGGGAACGGCGAGCCGCACAGTAAATAGTGTCGCCTCGCGAACGGAAGGCGTCGAAGGCATATTGAAAGAAGCATTAAAAGAGCTTGGGAAACGGAGGTAAGACGGGTTTATGAGCGAAAAGAGTTTTCGATCCAACATGGGTGATAATATAGATGATTCTACGGACAGCAGGCTTATTTATTCCGGCTTCTCCGCAGAGGATGTTGAAGTGGAATACTCCCTAAGACCTCGCTTTCTTTCCGAATATATCGGGCAAAACGAGGTCAAGGACTCGCTTTACATATCCATAGGCGCGGCGAAAAAACGCGGCGAACCTATCGACCATGTGCTGTTTTATGGTCCGCCAGGACTGGGTAAAACAACCCTTGCTACAGTTATCGCAAACGAGGAGGGTGTGAACATCAGGACGACTTCGGGTCCGGCAATAACCCACGCGGGTGACCTTGCGGCGATACTGACTAACCTTTCTGCCGGGGACATACTTTTTATTGACGAAATTCATAGGCTTAATCCCGCGGTGGAAGAGGTGCTCTACCCCGCGATGGAGGATTTCGCGGTGGACATCATCGTCGGTAAAGGCCCCGCGGCACGATCCATACGCCTCGACCTTCCGCGCTTCACCCTCATTGGGGCGACCACTAAAGCGGGAATGCTCTCTTCCCCCTTGAGAGACAGATTCGGCATCACTCACAGGCTCCAACCATACGAGGTCGAAGATTTAATAAAGATAATTACCCGCTCAGCGAGCCTGCCTAGAGTGGGCGCGCTTATCACGGAAGGCGGCGCCGCAGAAATCGCCAGAAGATCCCGGGGTACACCGCGAATCGCTAACAGGCTGCTCATGCGCGTCCGGGACTATGCCGAGATGCGTTGCGACGGCGAAATCAACGAGGAGACCGCCGCTAAAGCACTGGAAAAGCTCGGGATAGACGAACTCGGGCTGGACGGGGTGGACAGAAACCTTCTGCTCTGCATGATAGATAAATTCGGCGGCGGTCCCGTCGGATTGGACACCCTAGCGGCATCCACCGGCGAAGAAAGCTCTACAATCGAAGATGTTTGTGAGCCGTATCTTCTCCAGATGGGTTTTATAGCGAGGACTCCCCGGGGTAGAGTTGTTACGCCCTTGGGGTACGCACATTTAGGGCGCGCGCCGCAAGAGCAAAACGGGCAGATTTCCTTTTAATTCCGGTAAAATTCTACGGCTTGCTTATGATTTTGCTTGTAATAAGAAATGGAACGTGGTAGAATCCTAGGGCATAAAGGCTGTGAAGGGGAACGAAAGCCGCATCTGCGCCAAAGAGAGCGAAGTTTAAGCTGAGAGCTTCGTACGCAAGGAAAGCAACCACCCGCCCCGAAGCCGCCGGGCGCAAAGCCGTAATATCGGAAAGCCCGGACGAAAACAGCGCGTTAAGCTGTTCGAGACCCTGTTTTTTCGGGGTGAACGAGGTGGTACCGCGATAATTCGCCCTTGATTAGGGGCGTTTTTTATTTATAAAAGAAAACGATAAAGAAAACGATTTAGATATTGGAGGCTAAAATGGCAAAAAAGAACGAAGAATTCGTCGCGCACATTGCAAAGCGTGCAGATGACTTTCCCCAGTGGTATACGGACCTTGTTCTCAAGACCGACATGGCGGACTATTCGGACGTCAAAGGTTGCATGGTCATCAAACCTTACGGTTACGGAGTCTGGGAGCTGATACAGTCCGAAATGGATCGCCGATTCAAGGAAACGGGGCACAAGAATGCCTATTTTCCACTGCTTATCCCTGAAAGCCTTCTAATGAAGGAAGCGGAGCACGTCGAGGGATTTGCACCTGAAGTCGCCTGGGTTACCCATGGCGGCAAGGAGGAACTGACCGAAAGGCTGGCAATCCGCCCCACCAGCGAAACGATATTCGGCTCCATGTACTCAAAATGGATTCAGTCCTACCGCGACTTGCCCATGCTTTTGAACCAGTGGTGCAACGTCATGCGCTGGGAAAAGTCCACCCGTCCTTTCCTGCGCACTTCGGAATTCCTATGGCAAGAAGGGCATACCGTTCACGCAACCGCAGAAGAAGCCGAGGAAGAGACCGTCAAAATGCTCAACGTCTACCGCGAGTTTTCAGAGAACGTGCTGGCTATCCCCGTTATAGTCGGGCAAAAATCCGAAAAAGAAAAATTCGCCGGTGCAAAGCATACCTACACTATGGAAGCGATGATGCAGGACGGCAAGGCTCTCCAGATGGGCACCAGCCACAACCTCGGGCAGAATTTTGCCAAGAGTTACGATATTACCTTCCTCGACAAGGACGGTGTGTTGAAGTACGGATATACGACTAGCTGGGGAACATCCACACGTATGATAGGTGGTCTAATCATGGTTCACGGAGACGACCGCGGGCTCGTCCTCCCGCCGAAGGTCGCCCCGGTGCAGGTGATGATACTACCCATCGCCCAGCATAAAGAAGGCGTGCTTGAAAAGGCAAACGAGATTTTTGCAGAGCTTAAAACCGCCGGTCTTAGAGTAGAGCTGGACGACAGGGAGAACCAATCCGCAGGCTGGAAGTTCAACGAGTGCGAAATGAAGGGCATCCCCGTCCGCTTAGAAATCGGTCCAAAAGACATCGAAAAGGGCACAGTCGTCCTCGTTCGCCGGGATACCTTCGAAAAAACCTTCGTACCCATGGAAAGTCTAGCAACTACAGTTTCGCAACTACTTGAAGATATTCACATTTCGCTGTTCGAGCAGGCAAAGCAAAGAAGGGACGAGCGCATCACGTCCGCGACTGATTTTGAAACCTTCAAACAGGGAGTCCAGAGTGGATTCGTCAAGGCGATGTGGTGCGGCGATTCGGAATGCGAGGCAGAAATAAAGCAAAAGACAGGCGCAACCAGCCGATGCATGCCTTTCGACGATGAGCAGGAGCATTTGTCGGACTGTTGCGTGCACTGCGGCAAACCGGCTTATAAGATGATGTATTTCGCAAAGGCTTATTGAGTTAATTTAGAGCTACGCCACGTTTGCGAATGTCGGGAACCCGGTATTGACACCGTAGAATTCTGCGATAGTGTCTGCTATAGTCTGCGCCAATAGCATTTGATACGCCTCGGTCAAGAGCAGCGCTTCGTCTTCTGGGTTGGACAAAAAACCGCATTCGACCAGCACATTTGTCTGCTCTCCGGTGCGAAGGACTAGGTAATCTCCGACTAGCGGCTCCTTGCGCTTAATCCCCACAGCATCATCCAGCGCATTTTGAAGCGTCAATGCAAGAGCGTACCCCTCTTGTGAACCTTCTGCAAAAAAGACCCTGGGGCCTTTGGGCTTTTTACTGGTGAACTTGTTCATGTGTATGCTTATAGACGCAGTCAAACCGTCTTGACAGAGGATTTCGCTTCGTTTTTGCATATCCTCTCTCTTGGTGTCGGCAAGGGCGTTTTCGTCGATGCGAGTCATTATTACTGTCGCACCCATCATGCGAAGTTCCCCGGCGAGATAAAGCGAAACAGCAAGATTCAGCGGCGCTTCCACCGATCCATTCGGCCCGGAAGCGCCGTTGTCAAAACCTCCATGACCTGCGTCTACAACAAAAGTCTTACCGCTTAACGATCCGACTGCGGTTGTAGCTTGCCTTGCGGGCATCGCACCTGTTACCAGAGCCGCCAGTATGAAAAAGGCTACCGCGAGTGCGACCGGAGCAAGGGGGAGGGGAGCATTTTTTTTCCTGTGATAAACGACACGCATGTGGACCTCCGCATTATTAGTTACAGAATTATATGAGCAAAATATCGAAAACAGGAGTGTCGGACTACCATTGCGCCCGCGAAATTGGTATACTAGATTATAATAGTGGGTTTTTCACCTTATTTTCTCTGGAGGAGCGAATGCACGACCTTAGAACAATGATTGCTAAGCAATACGGGCATATCCCCTGCGAAGCGGGAATGCTGAATTCTATGGTGCTCGCTTATGTCGGAGATGCGGTTTTCGAGCTTTATGTGCGAACTATGCTGGTAGACGCTCACGACTCAAAAGCAGGCGAACTGCACCGCATGAGTGCAAGCAGGGTACGGGCTTCCGCCCAGGCAAGGGCGGCAAAAGGTGTCCTTCCCGAATTAACTGAAGGCGAGCTGGCGGTTTATAAAAGGGCAAGGAACGCAAAGTCGAACACAATGCCCAAGAACGCAGAACCAGAGGATTACAGCTACGCCACAGCTTTCGAAGCAGTAATAGGCTTCTCGTATCTTTCGGGGGACGAGGCGCGGGCGCTCTATTTAATGAAGCGGGCGCTGGAAATTGAAGCAGTGGAGGACAAGCAAAGACCACGCCCGTATAAGGGTTGAAGGAGGACAAGTATGGGCAGCGTAAAACTTCGCGTCAGATTGCTGGCCGCTCCGGAATCGCCGGAAAGCATAGTTGCTATGGCGGCAAAGCTGTGTTACAGCGGCGCGATGATAGATGAACTTAAACAAAAAATTGAATCAAAGGATCAAAAGGATTTCATAAATAAACTGACCGAAATGGGACACATGTCGCCTGTGGAGCACGTCAGTTTTACATTCGGTATTGAAGGTGTCAGCCGTTCATTGCTGGCGCAAGTAACAAGGCATAGAATCGCCAGCTTTTCGGTGCAGTCGCAAAGGTACGTAGACCAGACTAAGGACGGATTCGACTATGTAATCCCGCCCTCGATAGAAGCGCTCGGCAAGGACGCTGCCGAAAAGTACATATGCCAGATGGATACAATAGCTTCATGGTACGAGGATTGGGTGCAGGTTCTAGGCGGCGGGAAAGAATCCGCCCGTCAGGATGCGCGATTTGTTTTGCCCAACGCTGCCGAAACTAAGCTCATGGTAACCATGAACGCTAGGGAGCTGACCCATTTCTTCAGGCTAAGGGGTTGCAACCGCGCTCAGTGGGAAATACGCGCTCTTGCCTGGGCGATGATGGGGCTTGCGTATTCGGCCTCGCCTTCGCTCTTTGGAAGTTGCGGGCCCGCTTGCATAAATGGCGCATGTTCGGAGGGGCAGATGTCGTGCGGACTTATGAAAGAAGTCGCAAAAAATCACGAGGAACTTCTGGAATTTGTGAAGAAACACGATAAAGAACCTGATTTTGAGGAAAAAATGAGCGAATGGGCATCCAAGAACGCCTAAACCTAAACAATGAATAAATCCGGAGGATAATAATTTGCCATACAAGAAACAGCGTGCGCAGGGATTCAAAAATGGTCGGCCGCTCTATGGCGAAAAGCCCCGCCAAGTTGGGCAGGATGAGGGCAGGAGTGACAAACCCAGGGGTAGGCACACCCCCAAGTATGAAGAAGGCCGGGGTCGAGGATCCGATGATCGGTATACCCCCAATAGGGATGAAGGCTTCGGCAACCGCTCCGATAAACCCAGCTATGCTAAGCCGTATACAGCTAGAAAGCCGAAACCTGCGCAGCACGATGAAGAAAGAAGACCTAGAGCAGATCGTCAAGAGGCCGATAATAGGCAGGGATTTACGCCTCCTTCGCCTGTTCAGGACGACAGGGAGCTCCCGCTTATACTATACGGTCGCAATCCGGTACGTGAAGCATTAAAGAGCACTCGCTCCATAGACCGCATATTCGTCACCGCCGCTGGAACTGAAGATGGTTCTTTGCGCGAGCTTGTCCGCATGGCGCGGGACGCCGGCGTAGTGGTTGCTGAGGTGACCAAACAAAAGCTGGATGAGATGACTCTGCCCTACGGTTACGCTGGAAAGCCCGCTAACCATCAAGGTATTATAGCGCGCATGCCCGAATGCCAGTATGTCGAGGTGGACGAGCTGCTCAGCCAAGCAAAGGAAAAGGGAGAGAACCCCTTCATCATAGTGCTGGATTCGATCAGCGACCCTCACAACCTAGGATCCATAATGCGTTCTGCACTTTGTGCGGGTGCGCACGGAGTAGTAATCCCCAAGCGCCGCGCGGCATCTGTCACCGCTGCTGCGGGGAAAGCCAGTGCGGGAGCGGTGTCGCACCTGCCTGTCGCCAGGGTTTCCAACCTTTCAAACACCATAGAGGAGCTAAAAAAAGCCGGGTTGTGGGTCTGTGGTGCAGATTCGGAAGACAAAAACATGGCTGAATGCTCGTTGACCGGTCCTTTGGCATTGGTCATAGGGAGCGAAGACGAGGGCATTTCGCGAATTCTTAAAGAGAAGTGCGATTTCCTTGCGTCCATAC
>CALNBC010000012.1 GCA_937874755.1 uncultured Clostridia bacterium | reverse complement strand
TGAACAAGCTCAATAGCCTCTTCGGGGTCGTAGAGCTTTGTGCGGTCGATGAGCTTTGCGCTCTCGACGTATTTTTTGCCATGCTTCATAATATTACCTCCCTGTGGTGTTAGCGGCAGAACTGTTCCTTCCTCCCACTGATAAAGACTCCGTTAATCTACTACCACTACGCCCATAGACCTGGCGGTGCCGGCGACCATGTTCATGGCGGCTTCGACGCTCGCGGCATTAAGGTCAGGCATCTTTGTGGTGGCTATCTGGCGACCTTGTCGCTATTGGGGCGACCGGAGCCGGACTCAATAGCGCAGGCCTTTTTGATAAGGACGGCAGCGGGCGGGGTCTTGGTGATAAACGTGAAGGAGCGATCCTGATACACCGTGATGACCACGGGGACAATCAGGCCGGCCTGCTTGGCGGTGCGCTCATTGAACTCCTTGCAGAATCCCATGATGTTGACGCCATGCTGACCAAGGGCGGGACCGACGGGCGGAGCGGGGGTTGCCTTTCCGGCCGCGATCTGTAGCTTGACAAAACCTGTGACTTTCTTTGCCATTGCAGTTACACCTCCGAGTAAAATGTGGTGATGGCGGAGGTTCGCGCCATAAACGGGCGCCCTCCTCCCACTATAGCAACCGGATGAATGACGACTGCGGCGTCAAAATCCGGATACCAAGCGATTTTAGATTTTTTTGACGTGGACAAAATCCACCGTCGTGGGCGTATCCTTGCCCATCATGTTTATCAGCACCGTGAGAGTTTGGTTCTCTTCGTCTACTGCGCTGACAACGCCTGTAAAGTTGTCGAACAATCCGTTGGTTATGCGTACGGTATCGCCCACTGCGATATCTAGCTTAATCGTGACCTTTTCGACGCCCATTATGGCGACTTCTTCATCGGTCAGAGGAACAGGATCGGTTCCGGGACCGACGAATCCGGTTACACCACTGGCATTCCGGACGACATACCATGTTTCATTGTCCATAATCATTTTGACCATGATGTAGCAAGGGTATAGCTTGCGCTGGACGAGCTTTTTCTTGCCGTCCTCTTTGGTCTCTAGAATCTCTTCTGTTGGGATCTTGATCTCGAGTATGCGGTCTTGCAAATTGCGGTTTTCTACGGTCTTTTCAAGGTCGGTTTTGACCTTGTTTTCGTAGCCGGTGCGCGTATGCACTACATACCAACGAGCGGTCCCATCGCGAATCTCTGCCATTTTTACCTTACCAACAGGCGCATGCCTTCACCGAATACTATATCCATCAAACCAATCAACGTTGAGGATATAAGTATAAAGACGATTACAGCACCAGTGTAGGTGAGCAGGTCTTTTTTGCTTGGCCAGGTGACGCGTTTCAGCTCGGCGATAACGTCCTTGCAGAAATGCAAAAACCGAAGGATAATATTAGGACGCTTTTCCTTCTTTTTGGTGACGCGTTTGTCCACCTTGTTTGCCAGTTTAGCTTCGTTTGCCATTTGAAAATTGCCCCTTGTAGTCTTTTTGGGAGATTATTTGGTCTCCTTGTGCTCGGTATGCTTCTTGCAAAACCGGCAGTACTTTGTGAACTCGAGGCGGTCAGGATCGTTCTTCTTGTTCTTCATGGTGTTGTAGTTGCGCTGCTTGCATTCCGAGCAGGCAAGAGTTATTTTGACGCGCATTGTCGGTTCCCTCCTGCGGCTGCGGGCATGCCCGCGACCGATGATGAATTAAAAGTACGGACTCCCACCCTTGGCAGAAGACCTTTGTAAGAATACCACAACAATGGTTTTAATGTCAACCGCAATATTTATGTAACGAATACGGCTGACATTGTTAAAAATATTTAGAAGTGCCTTCGGCGGCTGACCGTACCCCGATGAATATGGCGACGTGTCCGAACCCACCCTCGAGCTTGAACTACAATAACCCAAAGAAAGCGAACACCCGCGAGGCAATGCCCGCGGGTGTTTTGC
>CALNBC010000011.1 GCA_937874755.1 uncultured Clostridia bacterium | reverse complement strand
GGGTTCTACGAGCTCCGACGTGTTCAAAGCCAACAGCCCCTGTTCGAACTTCGCGCTGCTGTCTTCGATTCCATTTGCAGCCTGCTTTGCACTGCCAGCTGCCTGATAAACACCAACGCTACGAGCTGTGCAGCCGCCCAATATGGTGCTCTTCTCGACGAGTACCACGTTTGCGCCGCTCTCTGCCGCCGTAAGCGCAGATGTGATGCCCGCAAGCCCGCCGCCTATGACGAGCATGTCGGTGTTCAGCTCAACGTCTGCCGGTGCCGGCACCTCTTCTGTGCGCGCCTTCATGGCATCGATATCTGCTCCGGCTTGCGTTAAAGCGTCGGTAGCAGCGGCAACAAATGCAGCCCTTGAAACGGTTGCACTTGTAATGGCGTCGATAGCCAGGGACTGGCGTTCAACCAGGGCATCGCGCACGATCTCGAATGCCTTCGTGCCTATTCCCACCGTCTCGGCACCCTCGTCCATCGTGACATCTGTAATAAGTCCACTCTCAATGGTTACGGAAATTGCGACAGGCCCATTGTGCCCCATCGCCCCGGCGGAATATGTTCCGTCCTTGGGTTCAGATGCCTCGGGGAGCTCCGGCTCATCTGCCGGGACATTGGTCGCTATTGCCGGAACTTCGGTTTCTTGTTCGGAAGCGGGTTCGGAGCAACCGACCAACAGCGCCGACAACATAGCTAATGCCAGCGTCAATGCCATCAGTTTTTTCATCATGTTAATCCTTCCTCCTAATTTGTTTGGGTATTAACCAACTATATTGTAAATTAGGAAGTCGGTTCCGAATCAATACCTTTTCGATAATAATTTATTTAACCGGTATCCATAGCTCATCCCAGCGCACTATCGACTCCTTGACCTGCCTTTGAGCAAACATTCGGGTAACGGCATCGCCGCATATTTCCAGTCCGTTGGACTTTATGTGATTGAGCGCAGGCTTTATGCGCTGGCAGTCGTCGATGGGGTCAACGGGGCCGCGCACGATGGTATACAGGCATTTCGCAGGCGGCAAGAATCCTATACCTTGGATTTTCGTCTCAAACATTTGCTCCATATCTTCGGCGGTTATGCAAAGACCAATATAGGTTGGAATTGCATCCGCACCCATTCCAAGCAGCTTTAGCATATCGTCGGATTTATACAGAAGCGAGCCGACGCAAAAGGGAGATATTTCGTTCCCTAGCTGCTCGAGCTTGTATGTGTCCTTGCTCATATGCTTCTCACCACTCGTGAATGTGGCAAACCTATACAGTGCGGGTCTTGTTGTTACCTCGTATTTGCCTTCGTATTCTTCGACCTTATTGAGGGTCGCCCTCTGCCTTTTTACCAGCTCCAGCAGCTTCAGCTTGTTTGCTATCTCCTGTTCGAGATCTGTTATGCGCTCGTCATAATGAAGCTGCGTCTTAACGAAGTCCTCCGCATGGGATATGTCCGATATTTCTTCCAAAGAGAATCCCAATGAACGCAAGTATCTCGTCCAATAAACCGCGTGGGCATCCTCCAGACGGTACTCGCGAAAACCGCTGTCCTTCTTGGGCGGTTGAATGAGCCCCAGCTTTTCATAATAATGAATCCCCTTGGGCGTCATTTTATGAATATTGGCAAGCTCCGAAATCTTGTATTTCATTATTTACCTCACAACAATACGCACAAAAAACGCGACCTTCCCCTATATTTTTGTATATCACACCGTTGGCAAAAAACGCAACAAGCCGAACTGCAAAAATCCGAAGTCCCGTGCCGTGATTAGTCCCCAGAATAAAAAAGCGAGGCATATGCCATAGAATCTTCATTATAATACTGCTATTTCAACTCAAAGTATATATAAATTGATAGCCCTCGTCAATTTACATGAACTGTTAAAAGGTAGTCAGTCAACTTGTATCATTGATTGACTGCCTTTGTGCCAAGAACTCACCAAACGGAGCGGAAACGCAGGTAGAAAACGCGATTTGTAATGAGCGACGACATCGTAACTTCTGTCCTTCAAACGACAATCCGTCTGATGGACTTCATGCACATATCCATCCAATCTCCGCGATCCGAGTAGCGCTCAAATTTCGCTATAGTCAATTTTACAACACTACGTTCATCTCCGACATCCGGGCACATAATAACATTGTCCTAACGGAAGCTTCCATATAAGCTGCCACTTCCACATGAATGCAACCGGCAAGTTTCCCTCGTGTTTCGTGTGGTGGGTTGGTGGATAAGCGGCCTTCACAGTTTATGGTATACTAAAATAAATTTATTCTTTCAAAAAATATTGCCATGTTTTTGCGGTCTATATTAGTAGGGGCTTTATTCTTAAAAAGGGAGGTTGGACATGGAAGACTCTCGGATTATCGAATTGTACTGGCGGCGTGATGAGAAGGCGATTGCCGAGACAAGCCAAAAGTTTGGCAGCTTCTGTATTCGGGTTGCCATGAACATTTTGAGTGTCCGTGAGGATGCGGAAGAATGCGTTAATGATACGTACCACCGGGCGTGGAACGCCATCCCGCCCGAACGTCCCGCCGCTTTTCGGGCGTGGCTTGGGCGCATCGTGCGAAATTTATCTTTAAACCGCTATCAAAAGAACCATGCAAGCAAGAGGTTTTCCGGTATGGATGCGATGCTTTCGGAACTAGAAGATTGCATCCCGTCTCCGCAAAATGTCGAAACCATCATTGAAACTAATGAGCTTTCGGAACTGATCAGCGACTGGCTTATGTCGCTCCCTAAGGAGGACCGCGTTCTGTTCGTCAAACGCTATCGATCGGGAGAAGCGCTGAAAACGTTGGCCGCAGAGCACGGCATCTCGCAGAACAAGCTGGCACAGCGTATGTACCGTATGAGAATCAGCCTGAAAGTGAGTCTTGAGAGGGAAGGAGTGTATTTATGAAAAGCGAAAGAGTCTACGACGCAATCACAAACATTCGTGATCAAATCATAGAAGAGGCGCAGAGCGAAAAGATCAAAAAGCCCTACACATGGAGAAAATTTGCGGCGGTCGCTGCGGCGCTGGTTATGTTCGCGGGTGGTGCGTTTGTTCTTAGTCGAATCGGCGGAAACGCCGGC
>CALNBC010000010.1 GCA_937874755.1 uncultured Clostridia bacterium | reverse complement strand
GAGTCGTAATGGTCGGCAATTACGCCGTGATCGATCTGGAAAATACGCATAAGCGAATGCAACCCTTCCTTGCCGGCATGGGGAATAAAGTCAAACCGTTCGGGCACATGGTTGAACTCGACCATGACGGGCTCGCCGTTTATGAATCGCAACCTGTAGAATTTATAGCACATTTCGCCTTCCAACATGGAAAGCTTCTTGATGAGCTCGGGGCTCGGGGAGACATACTCAATGTCCGATACTTCGGTGGACGGGGTATCGCCATGCTCCAGGCAGTCAGACGTAAAGCTTATGAAGTTCACAAGGTTTCTGGTGTAGCGCGGCGTATTGACGAACGTGCCAGTGCCCTGGCGCTTTATCAGGGTTCCATTGTCTACAAGGTCCTGAACGGCGCGGCGCACGGTCGTGCGGCTTACACCGTACTTTTCCATCAGCTCGACCTCGGTCGGAATTTGTTCGTTGGGGCGCAGCTTTTGCTCTCTGATTGCGGTTAGCAATCCGTCGCGAATCTGCCAATAGAGCGGCTGCCCGGTAAAATTGACTTCAGACATATTGTCCTCCGTTGGTAATAATATTCTCATATGATACCAAAATACCGAACAAGAATTCAACATTTTTGGCTCATTCTTTGCATATTTGGAGTATTTTGCTTAAGAAGTACAACTCCGCACAATGGCTAGTTATAAAAAATTGTGGTTACTGCGCAAACGTGTGCCAATATTGCCGAATCCAGCATCTTAGACGACGTTTTTTGCATTTGCCGTGAAAATAAGCTGGAATTCTGTTATCATTATAAAATTAAGAAAGCAATGCATTGGAGGTGCCATATTTGGGCTTTCAGGGAACAACCATATGCGCCGTAAAGCGGGACGGTCACTGTGCCATAGCGGGTGACGGTCAAGTTACGCTCGGCGAAAACACCATAATGAAAAGCACGGCAAGAAAGGTTCGCCGCCTATACAACGACAAGGTCGTCGTGGGCTTTGCGGGGTCGGTGGCAGACGCTTTTGCCCTTTGCGAAAAATTCGAAGTCAAGCTGGAACAGCATTCCGGCTCGCTGGAACGCGCCGCGGTCGAGCTCGCCCTCGAT
>CALNBC010000009.1 GCA_937874755.1 uncultured Clostridia bacterium | reverse complement strand
CTTGGCGGAGCAGCGAATCGCCAGTCTGAAAAGGTCGTAATTCGGGTCGCCGGGGTTGTAGTTGATGCCCTCCTTGACGCGGAAAATCTGGATTGGGAATATGGGCGTCTCGCCATTGCCCAAGCCCTGCTCTGTGGACAGTAGCAGGTTCTTCATGACCATGCGCGCTTCGGGGGAAGTGTCCAGCCCGTAGTTGATAGAGGAGAACGGCGTCTGCGCGCCCGCCCGCGAATGCATCGTGTTGAGATTGTGCACCAGTGCTTCCATCGCCTGGAAGGTGGCGCGGTCTGTCTCTTCGTACGCCCTGCGGATGGAAAACTCCTGGGCCTTCTTGACCAGTGCTTCGTCCGCGCCCTCTTCGATGAAGGCGCAAAGCTCCTCGCCGAGATAGCCGTTATCGTCCGCTAGTTTGGGGGATAGCCCGCGTTCGTCCAGCGCGGCGCACACCCTGCCGTAAGCCTCGCCGTCGCCGAGCAGCTCGAAGGCTTCGCCCATCAACCGCCTGTAACGGCGCGAATAGGTGTTGGCGACGCCGGGAGCCATATCTCTTTCGAAATTATTGACGGATTGACCGCCGTGCTGGTCGTTCTGGTTGGACTGTATCGCGATGCAGGCGAGCGCGGTATAGGTGGAAATATCCTTAGGTGCGCGGAGCACACCGTGACCGGTGCAAAAGCCGCCTGTAAAGAGCTTCGTTAGGTCGATTTGGCAGCAGGTAGTGGTCAGCGTGTAAAAATCCAGGTCGTGAATGTGAATGTCGCCCTCGGTGTGAGCCTTGCTGTGGTCGGGATTGAGCACGAACATCTCATTGAACTGCTTCGCGCCCTCTGAGCCGTATTTTAGCATGGAGCCCATGGCGGTATCGCCGTCCACGTTGGCGTTTTCGCGCTTGATATCCGACTCCGAAGCGTCCTTATAGGTAATATCCTCGTAGACCTTCATGAGGCGGGTGTTGCTTTCGCGTACGCGGCTGCGCTCGGCGCGGTAGAGTATATATGCCTTGGCGGTGCGCACGTGGTTGCGCTCTATGAGCACCTGCTCGACAATGTCCTGTATCTGCTCGACAGTTGGCGCATAGTTGCCTTCGGCGTCCAGTATTTCGACTACGCGCTCGCTCATGGAGGGTATTTCCGCGACACGCGGATTGCCGGTGGCGGCGAATGCCTTCTCCATCGCCCGCTCTATCTTCGTAATGTCAAACGGAACGACTCTGCCGTCCCTTTTGGTGGTTTTGTATTCCGTCTTTGTCAATGATGCAGTTACCATGGATTTGCGCCTCCTGTATGCTGTGGTACAATCTCTATATAATAGCGGTATTCACCCCTATGGTGTTTGGGTGCATTTCTGGCACACAACACCATATGTTGTGTTTTGTGAGGGAAGTACATACAAATTGTACCATACCACCTACTAAAGTCAAGGTGTAGGACATAAGCTTTGCAATCGTTCCCAAATGCTGCCACAATTTGGGTTGATAACCGTCTGGGTAGGAATTTAACCGAACGAATGCGGGAATAATCCGTTCAATATTCACTTTATAGCGGTTAATGTTCGGCTCAGGGTTGTGAAAAGCGTTCCGTTTTTGTATGATGATTGTGTTTTATGAAGGGTCTCAATAAATCTCAATATGACATAAGAGTCACAGAAAAATGTTTTGCACACACTAAGGTTTACGCTACCTTAAGGAGGTCGTTTTTTGGAAAGGATTGTAGTTGTCAATTTTGGCGGACAGTACAGCCAGCTAATCGCGAGGAAGGTACGCGAATGCGGCGTCTATGCCGAGGTCTTACCCTGCTCCGCTTCAAGGGAAAAAGTGAGCGGCGAAGGGCTTGCGGGAATCGTGCTGACAGGCGGGTCAGACGTTGCTTCCGAGTTCCCCCGGTGGCTACTGGAATTGGGTGTGCCTGTTCTAGGGATAGACTATGGCATGCAGGTGATGGCGATTGCAAAAGGCGGCAGCGTACAAAGGGGCGAACCGTGCGAGTTTGCCCACAGCGAAATAACTTATTCCCCCCACCCGCTTTTTGCGGGCATGACGGGCGAACCCGTATGGATGAACAACTCTGTGCGCGTAGCAAAGTTACCCAATGGCTTCGCCGCCATAGCAGCGACCGGGCAAAACCCCGCCGCCGCCATCGCGAACGACGAAACAAAGCTGTACGCCGTTCAGTTCCACCCGGAGGTGCACCACACAAAAGAAGGCAAGAAGCTGTTTTCTAACTTCCTGTTCACTATTTGCGGCTGCACAGGCGGATGGTCGCCCGCAAAGCTTGCGGACGAGCTGATTGCCGCGGTGCGCGAGCAGGTGGGCGACGCCCCCGTGATTTCCGCCCTCTCTGGCGGGGTGGATTCCTCCGTAGCTTCAGTCATAGTCCACAAGGCGATAGGCGACAGGCTAAAGTGCATATTCGTCGACCACGGTCTGCTCCGCCATAACGAAGCGCGGGAAGTGCTGGCTTTTTACAGGGACAACCTCGGTATGGACGTTCGCTTCGTCGACGCGTCCGAAAGGTTCCTCACCAAACTTATTGGCGTCACCGACCCCGAAAGGAAGCGCAAGATAATCGGCGAGGAGTTCATTCGCGTGTTCGAAGAGGAAGCGCGAAAATTAGGCGGCGCGGATTACCTCGTCCAGGGTACCATATATCCGGACATCATCGAGTCAGGCTCTGTGAGCGGCGGCGCGGTGGTTAAATCCCATCACAACGTGGGTGGTCTGCCCAAGAACGTAGATTTCAAAGGGCTTGTGGAGCCGCTCAAATACCTCTTCAAGGATGAAGTGCGCGAACTGGGTCTGGCCTTGGGTATACCCGAGCACCTCGTATGGCGCCAGCCCTTCCCCGGTCCCGGGCTTGCAGTGCGCGTGGTGGGCGAGATAACGAGGGAGAAGCTGGAAATAGTCAGGCTCAGCGACCACATTTTTAGGAGCGAAATCGCCGCCGCGGGGCTGGATCGTTCCATCTGGCAATACTTTACTGTGCACACGGGAGTGCGCTCTGTGGGCGTGAAGAACGACGCGAGAACTTACGATTCGGTCGTCGCCCTGCGCGCTGTGCACACCACCGACGCGATGACCGTCGAGGTGGCGGAGCTGCCCTATTCATTGCTGCGCAGGGTATCCTCAAGGATAATCGCCGAGGTTCCCGGGTGCAACCGCGTGGTGTACGACATCACCACCAAGCCGCCGGGCACCATCGAGTGGGAGTAGGGCTGGGCATATTTTATCGTTTTGAATAACGGCGTAAACCCTTGTAAATAGCGGTTTTGTACGAATGGTTGTATAGTCTTGTGGCGCAAACTTGCCCGATGTGGTGTAAAGTTTGCGCCACATTTTGTACCACATTTTATTCCCTCATATAGCGTTTTGAAGGTGCTTCTGTTTTGCTTCTGGTTTGCTTGATGTTCGCTTCACTTTTGCTTCCACCAGACCACGGAAAAGCGGGCGGCGCGTCTCCGCTCTCCGCCCGCTCGCTCTGATTGTAACTTTCTGCTACCTGTTCGCTCTGGGACTGGGAGGCCCCTTCTGGTTTATCAGCAGGGCATCTATCCACTCCTCGCTCCAGTATGTCGATACGCTCCCTGTAACAGAATTCCTGTGTTCCTCGATAATTGTGGCACCGGCCACACACTTTAAGTCAGGTTCCATCTCGGCGTAGCGCGTCATGAGGTTTATGACGATATAAGGGTCTTCAAAGCTTCTCCAGTGACCGCCGCTGTCGAGGTAAAGCAAGGACGTTTCACCGGCCTTTCTCGCCGCCTCGGTTTCTGCACGTATCACCTCCACCACTCGCTCGCGTCGCTCATTTGGAAGGGCGAGCCACTTTGCCGCGACGGTCTCCACTGCAGTTACGAGGTCGCGCCTCATTTTGCGAGATGCGGTGCTGTCCTCGGCACTAGAAACAGGCATTTTACGTCCGCGCCCCGCTCCACCCTCAATTACCCGAAACGGCAGGACTTTGCTTCTGTCAATCATTCATCTGCACCTCCCCCGACTATGCGTAGGTTTGTCATTCTTTCCTCCATATGTTTATTGGCTTGTTGGGCGCGGGTCGTTTCGGCTGCACGGATACCCGACCATACACTTATTCGCTCAAGCGTATTAAATGCTGCGGTCTTCTTCAGGTGCTGGAGCCAGATATAAGGGTCGTCGATGTTGCCAGAGACGGTATCGTTGTACTCTGACGTTCGATGTGTAGGGTATTGAACGCTCCGCGCCTTTCGTTCTTCTGCCCGGTGTTTTGCCTCGCTGGCACATCGTTGCACGAGGCTCCGCTCCTCTGCAGGGAGGCCGAGCCACATTTCAGCAAGCTCCAGAGCCTCCCGAAGGTCGCGGTATTCCCTCGGCTCCTCGTTAACGCATGTAATGACGCGGAGGGCGGTGCTGTTCGATGCAGCATATCCTCTCATGTCGTTGCCTCCTTTGCTTCTATTGCCGCGCTTTCAGCTATATCGTGAAGTGATTCCAATAACTTCTCCACCCGCTCCGCTTCTCGTGAAATCATGTTCAGCCCAGCGATTACAGCATCAAGGATGCGGCAGGACGGTTGGTCGTGCTGCACAGGAACCGAAGTAATCATTTCCGTACGAAAGTGTGCTGCAAGGTCACCTATCTCATCGACCGTGAGCCTCGCATCTTCGAGGGTGCTGACGAGCAGGGGCGCACCCGCTTCAATTGTAATGTTGATGTCCATTTCCATGTCATATTATCCTTTCAAGCGCGGCTCGCGCTGATGCCGTTGTCTGGCATCTTTTATTTTATTGCGTGGCTCGGCAGTCCGGCAGTTCGCTTTATCTTTGAAGCATCATCCTCCAGCCCGCTCAGTCCCTCAACGACGCCCCCGATGTCTTCCAAGAGGCACTTGGCGGCTGCCGATAAGGGGGAGCCGGGCTTTTCGGTCTGGTATGCCGTCTCGTACAGACACTCTGCCGCCGCACAGATGCAGCCAAGTCGAACGCGGAGCCTGTGGATGGTATCGGCCATTTCTTTTTGTAAGGTTAGGTCGTTCATATTGTTGCCTCCTCTATTTCCATATCCGGCTTTTTAATGCGGAGCCTCGTATCCCCTATCATTTCATAGACAGCGTCCCGTAGTCCATTTGCCGAATCTCGAATCTTGTGGAATGCTGCCGTTGCAGCGGGCGCACCGTCAGCGTCATCTGGGTATGATATGAAATGCCCGGCGAGTTCGCTGATACTGTCGAAGATGCAGTTCACATCATCGCGGTCAATGATGATGTAGCCTTTTTTTCCGTAGGCGTTTCCGTTCATGTTAGCACCCTCCCGTCTGGCGCATCTGCTTGAATAGGTCTTTGCAGGTGGCTTCCAGCCTTGCGTTCATCTCGTCGAGGGACATGTCAGTCACACCCATGTCCATCTCGTAAATGCTACAGGCGAGGTCTTGTGATGCCGTTCCGATGGCGGCATCTATGCCCGCCGTCAGTCGCTCGGCGAGGTCGGCGGCAATCTTTACGGCTCCGAGAATGTCTAATGATTCTGTGCTGTCCACCACGTTTGTCAGGCACTTCAAAAGGGTTTCGAGGAGGTGGGATTCTTCGTACAGTGTACACATTTGTGCTGCTATGGTCGTCTTCTGGATGCTCCTTTTTTCGCCTCCGTTCTGACGAAGATGGAGCAGAAGGTCAGGCGCGGCCATGCCGAGGGTCTCCTTGATTTTAGCTTGTGTCAGCTGCATGGTGGTGTCGCCGCAGTCCTCCCAGCCGCCGCTCCCGGTGCGCCGGTTGAATGCCAGCGTTGCTTTGCCGCTCTTGGTGCGGTTTCTGACGACGCGGTACTCCGTGCCGCCCATGCTAAATTCAAAGGTAATTGCGCCGCTCTTTTCCCCTTCGCGGAGCCATCCGCCCAGCTGCCCGTCGCGGCCCTCCTCAAAGAGGCAGTTGGCTATCGCGTCTATCAAATGGCTGCTTTTGCTTATGCGGTAGTTCTTGACGTCTATCCGCTGGGGGATAAATGTGCCGTATGTCATGCTCATGTGTTCCTGTCCTTTCTGGGGCGGTCGCCCGCCCCGCTCGCTTATTTGGATGTCGTCGTTTTTCCTGTGTCGAGAGGCTCGCTTTTTTCCTTTCCGCAGTATACTCGCTCCTTGAAGTATGCGGCGGAAACGCGCCCGGCCACAGTGATGTAGCCCTGCGCTCTGAGTTCGTCGTTCAGCTGCCTGATGATGGCGTATGCCTTACTCGCTCCTATGCTGAGTATCTCCATCACGTCCTCGCAGTTCGTGCTGAAGGGCGGCGTTTCGGGTGCCGGTCGGGGCTGTGCGTCGGGTGGTGCTGGTGGTCGATAGGCCCATCTTGGTTACTCCTCTCTGGGCTGGTCGCCCGTCCGTCGTTTGCCCTGCTGGGCGGTTTCGGCTAATGTCTCGGTCAGCGTTGTACAGAGGGGGCTGCTGGCGCGTTCTCTATGCTGAAGGTCTCACCCTCGGCGAGAGTGCCGCTGGCGGCAATGATGCGCCGGAGTTGCTTCTCGGCTCCGCGCTGGGTCTTGTAGGTCTTGACGCTGCGGTCGTTACTAGACTGAAAGTGCGCCCTGTTCTCTCGGTCGAAGCCGATAAAGTATCCGCGCCCGAAGGTCGGGCATTGGGTCGTGATGATGAGCATCGGTCAAGCCCCCTTTGCTTCGAGCCATTCGTCGCGGGCGGCTCTGCAAGCGTCCAGCGTGGGCTTTATGCAGGAGAACAGTTCGCCGTCCGTGTGGCGGTAGTCGTACTGCAGGTATTTTTTTGTTTGCCGGCCGATTTTTTGGCTGAAGCATTCGTACTGCTCCTGTCCGAGGGTCTGAGTGGTGGTCACTCCGTTTACTATCATCTTGGTCATTGTGGTTGCTCCTTTCGTAGCAGTTTGTTTGGTTTGCTCTGTGGTTATATCATAAACTATTTAGTTGATGGGGTCAATGGAGTTTTGATGATTTTATAAAATATTTCTTTATTTGCTCTCGTATTCGTTGACATCATAAATTATCGAGTGTATAATTGTGCTAAGACAGAGGGTGGCCGGAAAAGCCGCCTCCCGGCATAGAAAGGAGCGGTAATTATGGCCATGACTGAGCGCATTCGGATACTTCTCGTGAAGCGCGGTAATATCAGCGAGGCGGAGCTTGCCCGCCGTCTGGGGATAAGCCCGCAAAACCTGAACAACAAAATGAAGCGGGATAACTTCTCTGATAAGGAATTGAGGGACATTGCAGCTGCATTGGGCTGCGACTATAAAAACGCTTTTGTAATTGCGGAAACGGGCGAGGAGGTGTAGAGATGACGATATACAAGCGTCTGGACGCAAACAAGGCCGCTATCGATGTTATGCGCCCGTTCGAGGGCGACACCCTCCGCCAGCTGCGGGAATACTACCGCATTGGGCTGACGTGGACATCAAATGCGCTGGAGGGCAATTCCCTAACTGAAATCGAGACGAAGGTACTACTGGAGGATGGTCTGACCGTTGGAGGGAAACCGCTCCGCGATACGTTTGAGGCTCTGGGGCATGCTGCGGCGTATGACTATATGTTTGGGCTGCTGGGGGAGCGGCGCATCACCGTGGAGGACATCAAAACCCTGCATCGGCTGTTCTTCAAGTCTATCGACGAGCCTCGCGCGGGCGTCTGGCGGGACGTGAGCATTATTGTCACAGGCACCGACCATGAATTTCCCGCTCCTGCCCAGCTGGATGGGCTTATGGCTGGCCTCGGTCGTTGGATGGAAGCCGAGCGGGACACGATGCACCCTGTCCGCTTTGCGGCCATGCTCCATTTGAAGTTTGTCACCATCCATCCTTTCATCGACGGAAACGGGCGCGTTGCACGGCTCCTGATGAATGCCGCCCTCATCCAAGATGGATATATGCTTGCCGTGGTGCCTCCTGTTCTGCGCCCGGATTATCTCACCACTATACGCAGCTATCAGCAAAAGGGAGAGGCCGAGCCGTTCTGCGACTTCATTGCCGAGCGGGTGCTGGAATCCGAAAAGGAGATTATGCGGCTGCTTCATATCCCGCCCCTCGAAGCATAGGAGCGGACGGCTTGTCTCCGCCGCCAATAAAACGCGCCGCCGTGGGCTGATTTCTGGCTCACAGCGGCGTTTTATGTTTGGGAGGGGTAATCCTACCCTTTTTGTATTTCCCGCGCGTCTGGGGGCATCTGGCGTAACCCATAACCAGAGAAAGGGGTGTGCTCGGTGACGTTCACCGA
>CALNBC010000008.1 GCA_937874755.1 uncultured Clostridia bacterium | reverse complement strand
AGCACCGTCATGGGCACGTTTGTGTGCTTCGCCTGCCTTGCGGCATGCTTTGCCATGATTAGCTTTGCGCCGCATTTTGCAGGGAGTTCGAGTATCTCCGCCGAAAAGTGGTCGTGATGCCCGTGGCTGCAAAGTACATAAAGCGGCTTCTCGCCAAAAAGCTCCCCAGGGAGCTCGGGGCAGTCCTCGTGGGCGTAATAGTCAATCAGCAGATTGGCGCTGTCTCCAAAAATAGCGAACCCGCTATGGTAGAGGAAGGTAGCTCTCATTCTTCACCTCGCGTCGGTGTCGTATTGTGCGCGGGGTCCTCCGATGTATTTCGGGCGCGTGCGTGCCAGCACTACATTCGCCTGTCCTATCTGTCCGCCTTTTTCTTTGAAACGAACGGGCACGGCGACGGGGCGTAGGTGCATTCCGATAAGCGTGTCGCCAATGTCAATCCCCGAGTGCGCGGCGATGCTCTCCACCATGCAATAGTCATCAAACGCCTTAGTCGCGGTCAACCCCATCGCGCCACCCGCGTGCAGCGAAGGGCGCACGTTGACTTCGTCTAGATTGTATTTCTCGGCGCATTCCCGTTCGACGACTAGCGCTCGGTTCAGATGCTCGCAGCACTGTATCGCCAGATACAGTCCTCTTTCCTTGATTGTGGGCAGCATACCCGCCATGATGGCGGCAGCGATGTCCTCCGACGAATCGGAGCCAATCTTGCTGCCGCGCACCTCGCTGGTGCTGCATCCGAGAACAATGATTTGCCCCTCTTTCATATTTGCGGCTTCAAGAAGGGTCAAGAGTGCCGCTTTTGCCTGCACAATAAGCTTTTCTGTTTCCATTCTTAATAATCAAACCTCCTTAAAGGCGTCGGTCTTCATCAGCATGTATTCCAGCGAATCAAACAGCGCCATGCTGCTCGCCCGCATAATGTCGTAATCCACCCCAACGGTCGTCCAAGTGTCCACCCCGTCGGTCGATTCTATCAGCACGCGCACCTTAGAAGCGGTGCTCTTTGAGCTTAGCACGCGCACCTTAAAGTCCGAAAGCCGCATCTGCTTAAGCTCTGGGTAAAACCTTTCCAGTGCTTTTCTGGCGGCAACGTCCAGCGCGTTAACAGGGCCGAACCCGTCCGCGGCGTTAATCTCCTGCTCGCCGTTGACGGTCAACCTCACCATCGCTGTGCAGGTATGCCCCTCTTCGGAAGGGGAGGTGCCGACGACCTTGTATTCCTCGAGTTGGAAGAAAGGCACAAACAGCCCGAGTTTCCTGCGCACCATCAATTCAAACGACGCTTCCGCGCCCTCGAATTGATAACCGTCGCTCTCCATCTCCTTCATAAGCTCGGTAATTTCTTTAATTGCCTGGGAATCCTTCGTAGCAGTTGGGTCAATCTCCTTCACCTTGTTTAGCACCGCACTCCTGCCCGACATTCGGCTGAGCAGTATCTGCCGCGACGCGCCGACAGATTCGGGCGTAACGTGCTCGAAAGTCGCCGGGTTCTTTTCGACGGCGTCAATGTGCATCCCCGCTTTGTGGGAAAATGCGTTCTTTCCAACGTATGGTGCGCGCTGGTCGGGCGGGCGGTTCACCATCTCGTAAACATCCCGCGAGAACGCGCTCAGCGAGGGCATGGTCTCCGGGCAGATGCAGTCATATCCCATCTTTAGCTGGAGGTTGGGAATCAGCGTGAAGAAATCCGCGTTCCCGCAGCGTTCGCCCCAGCCGTTTAGAGTAACCTGCACCATCGTCGCCCCTGCGGTCACCGCCGCCATGCTGTTCGCGACGGCAAGCCCCGCATCGTTGTGGCAGTGTATGCCTATCGGCAAGCCAAGCTCGTCGACCGCCCTTTTGGTGTAGCGTGCAATGTTCTCCGGCAGGTTGCCGCCGTTGGTATCGCAAAGGCAGAGCCAGTCCGCACCGCCGCGTTTTGCCGCCAAAAGCGCCAAAAAAGCGTATTCTTCGTTGTTGCGGCACCCGTCAAAAAAATGCTCCGCGTCAAAAACTACCTCTCGCCCCGCACACTTCAAAAAGCGTACGCTTTCTTCAATCATGGCGAGGTTTTCTTCGTGGCTCACCTTGAGCACCTGTTCAACATGAAAGTCCCAGCACTTGCCGAATATCGTCACAACGCCTGTGTTCGCATTCAGCAGCGCCCTAAGCCCCTCGTCCTCGGCGGCGGGAATGCCCGGTCTTCTGGTTGCGCCGAATGCCGCCAACTTGCTGGTCTTGGGCGGATTGCCGGAAAGAACGTCAAAGGATTCCGCGTCTATCCTGCCCGCAGTGGGCTGACCCGCTTCGATATAGTCTATCCCCAACGCGTCCAGAAGCTCGACCATGCGCAGCCGGTCTTCCAAAGAGAAGGAGGACCCCGGACCCTGCGCGCCCTCGCGCAAAGTAGCGTCGTAAACGTGAATGTGCAAGGCCGCCCTCCAGTAATTAATAAGTTATAAAGATTATAGTTTGCCCGCGTGATTTTGTAAAGAAGAGGGGGGGCGCCCTTTAATTATTGGGCTGCCTCGAATGCATTTTTGACCCGAATCGGTCACAGAAAACAGAATATTTGCAGGAAATTGGGCGATTTTCATGCAAAAAGCTATTTTTAATGTACAAATTTGGGAGTCTCTGCTATAATTCGTTAATAAAAAACGCTTGCGAAGGGGTTTTTCCATAATGTACGAAGAAAACACAGCCGCCATCAACGCCGCTGTCAGAAAACTGGGCAACGCCCTTCGTGTGCTCAGGAAGCAGTCGGGCTATACGATAGACGAGCTCGCCAGGAAGGTCAACATATCCTCAAAAACTCTTGCGCGCATCGAAAAGGCCGAATCGGGGGTAACGGTGAACAAGCTCTTTGCCCTCTCAGATGCCTTGGGAGTCGCGCCGGATGCTCTCATCCGCAGGGCGACCGCCACCGCCGCATCCGGCGAATCGGAATGGCCGGAAGAAGCGGTAAGGGAGCTTGAGTTTGCCAGAGAATTCATCAAGGCGAAATACAACTTAAGGTAATTCGATTCCCCAAGCTTTTCCCCGCATTTTCCCCCTAATGGGTAATCTTTTGGCCGAACTCGCCCAAGGGTGGGTTTCGGCTATTTTAACGGAACCGCATTTAGGCAACTGGGCTTTGTGATAAAGCTGGATATAAACCAAGCTGTCATAACCAAATGCAGGCAATTGTTATTGTCGGCTTTTCAAATGTTGCGATTTTGTTGAGCAATTATTCTATAATTACACAAAGCAAGTCCCGTCCAAATATCCACCAAACCCCCGAATTTGGGCATTTCCAGCCCCTTCTTCCAAATATTAACAATTCATTAATTCTCGCAACATTTTCGTAATATTTGATTGACAACCTTTTCCGTCTCTGGTAATATGAGGCTGTGCGAATGGGAAGGCAGGCTACTGCGCAAAACTGCTGACTCAAAATTATTTTCTAACTCTCGAAAGGAGTAGTCCTCATGAAGAAGACCCTCACTATTGTGCTGGCTCTGGTTCTGTCTTTGAGCATGCTCGCATCCGTTGCGTTCGTACTCAACCCCGGCACCGGCGGAGCCCTCAAGCCCGAAAAGAACCCCCTCGTTGTTACCGGATTCTTTGCCACCGATAAGCTCGCCATGGTCGGCGGCGCACGTATTTACGCCCCCCTGGCTGACAAGACCGATAGCGCCTTTGCAAAGAACGAAGTCATCAACTTTGCAATCACCATGGACGTTATGAACCCCGCGGTTCCCGCCAATGGTATTGACGCTGCTCAGCTCGGCCCGAACACGCTGACCGTTACCTCGAGCACGGTTGACTTTGCAGTCTCCAACATGGCAGGCCAGCAGGCGCTGCATGTTCCGTTCTCCTCCTCGCTGGTCAACGCCATCAACTCCAAGTTGACCAACACTATCGATGCTTTCGGCGCAGAAGTTGACAGCAAGAACGTTATGACCATCAAGGTCACCACCGCTGTAGCTGATCCCAGCACCTCCGCTTTTGGCGCTGCTGCTGGCACACGCGGGCTTGAGCTTAATGCGCCCACTCTCGTTACCAGCGCGAAGGCTTCCTATGCTTTCATCTTCACCGGCATCACCAAGGGCGAAATCACCGAGCAGGGTCTTGCCAAGCT
>CALNBC010000007.1 GCA_937874755.1 uncultured Clostridia bacterium | reverse complement strand
GATGGAGTTTTTCGACAGTCTGTAATCCGCCGCGTGCCGGCGGGTTTTTTGTGCATGCTTGGCTCTTGGGCGCAAACAATCACCTTTTTGGCGGGTATACAGGTTAGCGGCGTATTGACAACTTGCCAAAATCTAAACGTCAATACCAAAAAGCCGCAACGGGGGCGGCAAGCCGGCTATTTGATTGCATGGAGCTTTGTATGACGGGCAACAGTCTTCGCCACGATGTCGTCTCCGCCGGCGGCGGCGATGCGACTGCCCGCAAGCCTTCTTGTGCTCCTGATTAAATCTTGCTGGACGCTGCTTAGCGGCTTGTCCGACGAATAGAGCGCCTGCACCCAGGCGAGAAGCGGCTCGCCCGTCCAATTGAGGCGCACCAAATCGTCGTCCAGCGCCTTTTCCAAAGAGGTGCAGGGAATGAGCGTGATGCGGTCATCGCGGCGCACGCCGTTGAGCACAGAGGCGTAACTCCCGAGGAACAGCGATGATTTTGGCTGAATCTTGTTCTTGCGCATACGGGTGATGAATTCGGCGCAAAAAGAGCATTCGCCATAGGTGTAGGCAAAATCCATGCCGTTCAGGTCTTCGTAGGTGACGGATGCTTTCCTAGCCAAGGGGTGGCAAGCAGTGGTTACAAGGCAGACTTCCTCGCGGTAAAAGGGCACGACCTCCATGTTTGCGGGCTTTAGTATGTTCATGTCGTGTATGTAGCCTATGTCTGTCCTGTCGTTCGCAATCATCTCGGGTATTTCGCTGCAGCAAATCATCTCGATATGGGATTTGACGTTCGGGTGCGCCCCGACGAATTCCAGCAGCATATCCGACAAGCTGAACCCCACCAAAGGCTCGCCGCCCGCGATGCGTATGGATTCCTGCTCGTTTGGGGCGACGGCAATGTCCTTTAGGGTTTCTTCGTATTCGTGGAGCATTCTCTGGGCATGGGGAAGGAACTTTTGCCCGTCCTCGGTAAGTTCGATGCCCTTCCCCTTGCGCTCGATGAGCTTGACATTCAACTCCTCCTCGAGCACGCGCATCTGTTTTGCCACGGTCGACGGCGCATAGTTCAAAGCGACGGACGCCTTTTGATAGCTTAACTCTTTCGCCAAAGTAACAAAAGTTATAAGTTGCTTGGTCTCCATTGACCGCTCCCTCCGACTATATTTTATGTGTCAGTATGCATCGTTTTAGCTCTGCGTGAATTTGACTGTATTATAACAAACAGTTTGCGATTATAATACTATAATTACACAAAAAAGTCGAGGTATAATGCCTCGGCTTTTCTGCTGCATCGCTTTATGCTTTGCAACTGGGGTATATGGCTGATGGATTACTCTGTGGCGATGGTTTCGCCCGCCTGCTTGCCGAACACGACTGTGTCGACCACTGCGTTGCCGCCCAGGCGATTGCCGCCGTGAATGTCGCCGGTGACTTCACCCGCAGCGGTAAGCCCCGGGATGATGTTGCCGTTGGCATCGAGCACATGGCAGGAGGTGTCAATCACGACGCCGCCCATGGTATGGTGTATGCACGCCTGGCGGGGAGTTGCCACGAAGGGTCCGTTCTCCAGCTTGATGGAGAACAGCGTGCGGCCGAACTCCTCATCCTTGCCTGCGTCTACGCAGGCGTTAAAATCGTCTATGCTCTTCTGGAGCGTTGCGGCGTCCATGCCGAGCTTGCCCGCAAGCTCTGCTACGGTATCGCCAATCACGATGTAGCCTTTTTCTTCGAGGTAGTCGAAGGTAAAGCCGTCGGCGGAAAGGGCTGTGTTTACGTCCACATAGTCGCCATCCGCAGACTCGATGAAGTAGAACATCTGGTCGGGCTGGTCAAGCACTGCGAGGCAGATTTCGTCGCGCCTGCCGTCCTCGCGGACAAAGCGTTCGCCGTTCTTGTTGACGAACATTTCCTGGTCGGTGCCGTTGACCACGCGCGACGGATACTTGGTCAGGCCGCCCTCGACGAGGTTCCCGAGGTAGAGCAGCTGAATCTGCTCCATGTCTGTAACGGCTGCGCCTGCTTCGAGCGCCATGGTGATGCCGTCGCCCTGGGAGCAGGAGAAGCGGTTGGTGGTGGGCACCTTGCTCAAATCGTTCCACTTGCCGGAGGTGTTGTATTCCTGAATCATCTTGGAGTTTGCCGAGAAACCGCCCGTTGCGAGCACTACGCCCTTGTTGGCGGTGTAGGTCACTTCATTGCCATTTTTGTCTTCGCAGACTACGCCGCTAACCCTGCCATTTTCCATGATGAGCTGCTTTGCGGTGGTGTTGACGTACAGCTTTGCGTTCGGGTCTGCCTTGAGATTCTCGACGTATGTGCTGATGAATCCCGTGCCCATGTTCATGGTGGAGGTGTGTGTGCGCTGCCACAATGAACCTGCGCCCTGGCTGATGAAATCGTCGAACTTCATGCCGAGGGACTGTATCCACTCAAAGCTTGCGGGGGAATCGTAGCACAGCTTCTTGACGAGGTCTAGGTTTGCAATCTTGTCGCCGTTAATCCAGGTCTGAAGTGCGAACCACTCGATGCTGTCGAACAGGTCTGTGCGGCCGGAAGCCTTGTATTCGTCCCACTGAACCCGAACTTCTTCCTGAAGTGCGGCGTGTTCGTCGCTGACGGGGGTTTCCGCAAGCGCTTTCTCAATGGTGTTCTTGACGGCGTCGGTCATGGTGACCTTGCTTTGCAGGGGCTCGTCCGGGTTGTTGAAAATAGCGCCGCAAACGAGGGTGTCGCCGCCGACCAAGCCGTTCTTCTCGACCAGGATAACAGAAGCGCCGTTTTGCGATGCCGATACCGCCGCCGCTAGTCCTGCGCCGCCTGCGCCGACGACTATGACGTCCGCCGTTTCGTTTGCCGCGGGGGCTTTGGGGGCTACATCTACCTTCCATTCATCTACATTGGCGCCCGCCTGGGTCAGGCAGTCGGTCACTGCGCCTATGATAGCCGCGCTGGTGATGGTCGCGCCCGTGACTGTGTCCACCTTTATGCTCTGGGCTTCGACAATCTCTCTGGGAATGAGCTCTACGGGAGCTTCACCCGCTTCGGGCAGTATTTCGCCGGCTTCGTTGGCAAGCGCGCTGCCTATTCCGGGGGTCTCGAGGTTGCTGGTTACCGCTACGGAGGTTATCGCGTCCTCGGTGAGCGCGACTTCGACTACGACGTCGCCGTTCATGCCCGACTTGGTCGCGGTGTACGTTCCCGCCTTCATAGGGGTCTTGCCCGCGAGCTGCTCGGGCGTTTCAACGGGCGCGGTGACGACGGCTTCGGGGGATTCCTCGGGCACGCCGGCATCCGTTGCACACGCTGCAAAACCCGTCAGCATGGCTAAAGCAAGCAGCATAGCTAGTGCTTTTTTCATTTTCCTACTCCTTTTCCAATTCTATGATTAAATGTGCGGGTGAATCATTTCACCCACTGCCGTATATTAGCTTAACACATATTGATTGATATATAACCGACAATGAGTGTGGTTTGAACACACTTTATTTCACGTTTGAGTTGCAAAATCGCGCCACAAGTCCATTTGTCACACCGTCAGCGGGCGGAATGTTTTTTTTGGCGTTTTGAGCTTGCGTTCCCGCTCACCTGTTGCCCATACATTCTCTCAATCTGCCCGCTTTGTTCCGGCTATAAATTCATTAACAGAATACCCCTTGGGTGAATACTATGTATCACAGTCTAAGGATTGTAGAATCATTATTATCAGGAAGGTGAATATTATGGCGTGTCCCACAATCATAAATGAAAATCTGTGCGTGCAGGCTGAAGTCAGGCTTACCCCCCACGTTACCGTCGGCGATGTTTCTACTTGTACTTTGGGCAATCCGACCGTATGCGGATGCCCCCGCTGCCCCACCCGCAGTTTCTGTTCGTTCTTTGTAACCCAAAAAATCAACGTCGAAGTGCCGCTGACATTCCACGCATCGGCAAATGCAGCCGCAGGAATCGTCTGCGGAACATAACAGAGCAGTTTGCGCCCAAAGGTGGCTGCAGCGGCTAAACGCGCGCGCCCCCCTAAAAAAGGGAATGCTCATGCACTACATCGTCTGGATGGATAGCTTTTAACCGACGCTTTCAGCCCTGTTTACCCGGGGCTGATTTTTTGGTGTGCGGTGGGGGTATTGCTGCAATGTATTGCTCGGATTGGTTGACTGTCAGTCGCAAACATGCCTGTTATGAATATGTTGTATTACCATACTAGGATAGGTGATAATCATGGAAAACCTCAATGTGGTCAAACAAACCGTTTGCGTGGAGGCAAACATAACGGTGACCCCCGACGCCCAAATAGGAAATGTTGAAGCGAGCTGTGTGGGTGCACCTGTTACTGAAAATTGCATCACAAGGGGCAACGAGTGCACTTGTGTAGTCAGTCAACTGCTGCGCGTTCGCTTCCCGATAAAATTTTCGTTGTACGCCGATTGCAGAAACGCCGGAATAAGCTGTTGTGATTCGGATTCTCCCCCCCGCCCAACTCAGGCTTGCAGCTGCAGCCGCTGCCGTCAATGCAACAGGCAGCACTCCTGCCAGAGCGCGCAAGCCGGATGCAGCAGAATACCTTTGCTCGCTGTATTGTCAAGGGCGATGCGAGGCGGTCTGCGCTTCCCTCGATTTGATTAAACCCGCAACCTATTGCCCTTGTGCAAAGTTAACCGCGCCCCCAAAGGGCGCGGTTAACTTTTAACGTACGTTAAAGGTGGTTTTGTCTACTTTGTGTTATCACTCAAATATTTATACAATGCACCCCCTATGCTTAAGGGGTGCAAATCGGCAGAGGGGGGTAGAAACGGACTTGCAACCTAATCCCTTGTTTCCAATGGTTGAAACAGCCCCGGTTCTTTGCGAATCAATTCGTGCAGGACGGCGGTTACTTTGGGACGGCTGCGGTTGCATACCAATGCGATCTGTTCGTGGGTGAGGGGCGGCAAACCGTGCTCGCGACAATAATGAACAACGTATCGCACGGACGTATAGGCATCCTTGCAGCCGACATCCCGGAGCATCGCGGCACGCTCCTGACTGCAACTGTGCAGGCAATTGGTGTAGGCTTCCTTGATGAAGGCCACGTTGCTTTCCAGCAAGGCCGCCGTGCAGCGCTCGTCGAATACGGCAACGGTGCAATCGAACAGACAGATGGTCGTGCGTGGCCCGACCGTGCTTTGCGGGCAGACAAGGCCGCTGATTAAATCACCTCCGCTGGCGAGTCCGTTGGCAATCGTCTTAGACGGATCTTCCACGTCAGACTCCACCATGACCATCATGCCGTCCAGCAGCAGCGCCATCTTGTTTTTCCAATAGCCGCTCAAAAGGTTCTTTCCTCTTGCGTATTGCTTAATATGGCATCCAACGCAAAGTTGCTTTCGCGTCTCTTCATCCAATCTGGAACAAAATGTGTTGCTTTGATACGCACAACCCATACAAATTACTCCTTTGAACGAGTATAGCATTTTTTCCCACAAAGATACAGGTTTATGGCGCATGATGATGTGTTCATAATCAGCATTTTGTCTTCTAAAAGACAAAATTCCCCTTGCAGGTTTGATAAGATAAAATCAGTATACGACAACTCCGTATACCATATCATCATATTGGAGGAGAGAGGATTGAAAACAAAGCATACGGCAAAACTTGTGGCAATGTTGCTGGCATTGATTCTTTGCCTGGGCGCATGCGCCCAACCGACAGAAGCCGAACAGCCCGCGCAGCCGCCATCCCCTTCCGCAAGCCTGGGAGTGCCGGAACCCGGGCAGACGCCCGCAGCCGCGCCCGAGGATAGCGCGGCGGACACACCCAAAACCTGGGAGGAAGCCATGCAACAGCACTACGATGGAATTGCGCAGCGCCAGGCGGCCGGCGCTCCTATCGTCAAGACGCTTGCGAACGGCGTGCAGGTGCAGCGTACTCCCGCCGACGCAGAACTGTGGAACACGACAATTCTGCACGGAGACCAAAGAGGCTGTGCGGCGTGCCACGACGACCTAAGCGCGTTGGTTGACGATTACAAGTTCACCGATCCGGGGCACTACGAGCACTTCCCGATGCGCAACAATATGGGCGTTGAGGTCACGCTCATGCAATGCTTCACCTGCCATATTGACAGCCCCTATTACCCGCCGCTGGTGACTACGCTGCACGGCCTGCATAATTTCAACGCGGCGTTCCAGACCATGGGCGGCACCTGCGATTCCTGCCATTTTGTAGAACCGGTGACCGGGGAAACGCAGATGTGGGATCTTGTTAAGTATGACGTGCTCGATGGCATCACCAAGCTGCCCAATGCACAGGGTTCGTTCCGCGTTGATCAGGATGCAAACTCCGGCATTACGTATAATATCGACTGGCTCTACGCGAATACGTATGACGTGGAGCGCGTAGCTACCTACCACGCGGGGATTAAGCCCGACCCGGCCAACGACGGCATTTACGAGAAGTGGGACATCCGCGTTTACGGTGAAGTGGAGCAGGAGCTTGTCTTTAACCTAAAGGAGCTCATTGAAACCGCGCCCAAAGTCACCAAAATGTCGAAGGCGCATTGCACAATCAATCCCAACGGCGGCTCGTGGATTTCCAACGTGGAGATTACCGGCATACCGATTTCCTACCTGACGAACCAGGCGGGCGTTAAGAATTCGGCGACGATGTTTTTCGGCGCGATGAAAAACAATACGAGTTACTCATACCACGACCTGTCGGTAACCAACCTGGATGAATGCTACCTCGTGTATGAGATTAACGGGGAACCGATTCCTTATGAGTGGGGATATCCGCTGATGTCCTGGTACGAAGGGCTTGGCGCAAACGTCAATCTGAAGGGCGTATCGGATTTGTACTTCACTTCGGATGATCCCAGCACGTTCCGCTACACGCTTGGCCGGGTCAACCCTGCTGGCGAAGCGACGAACAGCCCCAATGCAGGGTTCTGCAACCTGTACGAAGGGCAGATTATTCCCTCAGGTGCGCCTTACACCTTTGAAGGGTATGCCGACGCGTTTCAAAAAGACATTGTCGCTGTCGAATTCACGTTTGACAACGGTGCGACCTGGACCACCTTTGATACCTCCGAAACGACCAAGGATCGGTGGGTATACTGGTACTTCACCTGGACGCCGCCGGCTCCGGGTGCGTATGTGGTTGGCGTGCGGGCGCTGGATGACACGGGCGCCTACTGTTACCGGGTCGTTTCAAAACTTGTTAACGCGCAGTGACCAAGGAGGAAAGCGTCATGAAAAAAACATATCAATTCCTTTCCGGCGCTGCCGGCGCAACCATGCTGCTTTCGGGCTGTGCCGCGTCCATTGCTCCGGAAGCGCCAATCGCGGAAGTGCCAATCACGGAAGAAGCGCACACGGAAGAAGCACACATCGAAACTGCATACGACGTTGTATCTGTGCGGGAAGAAAAAGTGGAATATAATCAAGTTGCCAATATCAACGGTCAGTTTCACTTTAACCAGGATACCCTCACACCCGGGGATGATATCTTCAACATCTTCGGTACCGTGCTCACCGGAATGTGCGCCAAACCCGGCTTTAGCCTTGAAAACGACAAGGTGGATTACTACATCAACATCGGAGGCAAGATCAAACATTCGTATACCGTCAGTCTCAACGAGTTTGCCGATCAGGAAACCGAACGCATCCTGCTATGCGTTTGCGCGACGGGCGCTGCGACCGCAAACGCGCAAATCACCGGAGTGAAGTTGAGCGACGTGCTCTCTTTGGCCGAATTGCAGGAGGATGTAAACACCATTACTGTCCGGGGCTCCGATGGATATGGCTTGGCAATGCCGCTGTCCTACGCTTTGGAAAAGGAAGCGATGATCGTGTACAAGGTAAACGACCAAAAACTTCCTTCAAGCACCCAGTTTTGGGTACCGGGCACCGTCGCAAAGTACTTCACGAGAGACGTTGTTGACATTGAGCTGACCGCGCAAGCAGAGGCGCCTGTCGTCGATCAAAGATCGGACGACCTTCGTGCAGAGGTTTCCATACTCAATGCTGCGGATGACTGTTGTTTTTTGCTTGGTGATGAGATTGCCTTTGAAGGATTTGCCGATGATTGCGGCGACGCGATTGCGGCAGTAGAATTTTCGCTGGATGGCGGCGTGACTTGGACGGCTTATGAAACAAGCAATGCCAGCCCGGAGCGATGGGTTTACTGGAATTTTTCCTACACACCGGAAGTAGCGGGAACATATAAGCTGGACGTGCGCGCGCGCACGCAGTGCGGCACGGTATCGCCGTTGGCCGCGACCCTTGTGTTCACTGTGGAGCCAGGCGCACCGATCTAAGCGTTTTATTCCAACACAAACAGCGGCGGGGCTATTGCGTCCGCCGCTTGTTTGTCGGATTTTTTCGGTGCAAGTGGTGTGCACTGTGAAGGGTGAAGACGAGTAAAATTTAGAACAGGTACAATAAATTTCGCAAATTACAAAAGCGGGCATAGAAAAAGACATGGCCCTGAGTCTCTGGTAGAATGAAGCTGCAAGACACCATTCTGAAAGGAGACGGCAAAACATGTCCAAGAAGATTGTACAGTTTAACGAGGAGGTGATCAAGGGTGAACTGAAGGAGTTGGTCCGCAGCAGTGTGGGAGAGACGCTGAATAACCTGCTGGAGCAGGAGGCGCAGCAGTTGACCAACGCCGCCCGCTACGAGCGTTCCGCAGAGCTCCATGGATACCGCTCCGGCCACTACAGCAGGAATCTCATGACCACATCGGGAGACGTTACGCTGAAGATTCCCAAGCTCAAGGGGGTGTCCTTTTACAGTATAACAAAAAAGCCGCCTGTAGGCGACTTTTTTGACAGCCTGAACCGCGCCCATAAAAGGCGCGGTTTACTGTTTATTCTTTCCATACTCACTCTTGCAAAAAAATCTTGATGTCTATCTTCAGCCATCCGCCCTTGAGCTGCTTTTCGGCAACCTTCCCAAAGAGCAGCTTGCCCGCGTCCATGAGCCGCGCAAATACCGCGTTGTCCACCTTTGGGACGTAGCCTATCTTTACTCCGTCTGAGTTGCGGATGACTATCGCCCTGCTGTCGTAGGGGTTGCTGGGCTCGCGGAAGAACTCAAGCCGATCGCCGATGTTGATGTGCGGCTCAAGCTCTTTTATGCCGGGTATGTGGGTCGTTCCCGCAACGCAGGTATCGAACAGGAATATGTCCCTCTCGAAGGGCTTGGGGAGGGTCAATTCGCCGCCCTTGCCGTGCAGCAGGGATATAAGGTCGCTGTCTTCGCTTTTTTTAAGCTCGCTCATTTGCTACCTCAGCATCTCCTCTACCTTCTTTGTGTAAAGGGCGAGGGATTCGCCCAGTTTTTCGATGAGCTCCTTGAGCTTTGCCTTGTGACGGGCGCGCTTTTTTGGGTTTTGGACGATGGGCTTGACGTTGTACGGGTAACTCGCCTTGATTTCGGCAATCTTTGCCCGAACGTCTGCGAGCAGCTCGGCAAGGCGTTCTTTCTCCTTGACGAGTTGCCCCGTCGACTCCACTTTTTCACCCTGGAATACGGGTGCGGAAATCATAGCGCCAATCAGTCGGAGTTCCCCAAGGTCGCCCTCCTCGTAGGCGGACACCGCATTGTAAAACAGCTGGAGCTTAGATTCGTCTAAATTGGGGTTGAGGTCTGGATGCAACGCCTTGACTATTTCGCGGTACAGCTTTTTTAGCTCATTGGAATCTTTTTCACAGAGCACCTCGCAGCGGCTTC
>CALNBC010000006.1 GCA_937874755.1 uncultured Clostridia bacterium | reverse complement strand
CCGGCATCAGGACAGAATCAATAAAATCTATGGCATTGAACGTAAATACGCGCCAATGAACAGGGATGAGCGTTGATGGGCCGCTTGTTCATAGTGGACCATCCGCTGGTACAGCATAAGCTTACTTTATAGGAGAGTGTATCGGAAATTGTGTAAACCTCCATTGTCAGATAAAATAACAACTGACAATGGAGGTTTTATATCATGGCACAGAAACGAGAGAAAAGTACGTTACGCAAACTCATTGACGAACGCGGCATTAAGGACTTAGACGGTGTACAAAACTTGGTGAAAGAACTCACGTCTGGCTTGATTCAAGAAATTATGGATGCTGAACTGGAAGAAGAACTGGGTTACAGTAAGTATGATTACAAGAATAAGCAAACGGACAATGCACGCAACGGTCACTACAAAAAGACGGTCATCAGCAGTCAAGGTGACGTCGACTTGTCTGTTCCGAGAGACCGTAATGGCGAATACGAACCACAGATCGTAAAGAAGCACCAAATGGACATCTCGGAAATCGAGGATAAAATACTGTTCTTGTACTCGCAAGGCACCTCAACCCGAGACATTGAGAAAGCCATGCACGAGCTGTATGGCATCGATGTGGACGCCACGCGCGTGTCTAAAATCACAGATAAAATTCTGCCCATTATTCAAGAATGGCAAAACAGGACGCTGGAAAGCGTATATGCAATGGTGATGCTTGATGCCATCCATTACAAAGTACGAGAAGATGGGATGGTCGTCAAAAAAGCGGTCTATATTGCTATAGGTACTGATTTAGAAGGCAAAAAGGACGTTCTGGGTATCTGGATAGGCGCAAACGAGAGCGCGAAATACTGGCTGGGTGTGCTCAACGGTCTTAAGAATCGAGGCGTTCAAGATATATTAATTGCATCCGTAGACGGCCTGACCGGCTTCTCCGATGCCATTGAAGCAGCGTTTCCCAAGACCGAGATCCAGCGCTGTGTGATTCATCAGATTCGCAGCTCGACACGCTATGTGTCGTACAAGGACGTGAAAGCCGTTACGGCTGCGCTCAAGCCAATTTACAAGGCTCCGACCGAGGAAGCAGCACTGGCTGCGCTGGATGAATTTGAGCAGAACTGGGGCGGCAAATACCCCATGGCTGTGCGTTCCTGGCGTGAACACTGGGACGAGCTTGCGACCATGTTCAAATATCCGGAACAGATTCGCCGAATAATTTATACCACAAATGCAATCGAGAATTTCAATCGCCAGCTCAGAAAAGTCACGAAAACCAAGAGCGCATTTGTCAGCGACGACGCTCTCTTAAAGCAGCTTTACCTTGTGACGATGCAAATCACGGAGAAATGGACAATGCCGGTTCGAGACTGGGGCAACATTCTGATGCATCTGATGATTTACTTTGGCGACCGGGTGGAAGTGAGAATTTAACAAAGCTAAAACACGGCGGTGCGTGGCCCGTCAAGGCACGCTTTGCTCTGAAGACCTTGACCGCCCTTCACCGCCGTGTTACTGTAACGATATAGGGCAAGGATGAACCTTGCCCTGCGGGACCATATTAAAATTATCTGACATTTGGAGAATACACAAAATTCTCGGCACTACCCCGCATAGGGCCCGGGGCCGCTGTTTGAGGTTAAAAACCGATAAAATTCATTGACTCCGGTCCAGGCAGGCGCCC
>CALNBC010000005.1 GCA_937874755.1 uncultured Clostridia bacterium | reverse complement strand
CTGCTTCCTCGAGTTCGTACGGAAGCAAAGTGCCCGGTCCCGCAAATGTGACTTTTGCTCCCATCGCATTTAACCCCCAAAGGTTTGACCGCGCAACGCGGCTGTGCAGCACGTCGCCCACGATAGCTACGTTAAGTCCTTTTAGGATACCTAGACGATTGCGCATTGTATACATATCCAGAAGTGCCTGAGTCGGGTGCTCGTTTGTGCCGTCGCCCGCGTTGATGACGCTGGCTTTTACGTTTTCCGCCAGCAGCTTTGCCGCGCCGCTAATGCAATGGCGAATTATAATGATATCCGCGCCGATGCGTTCCAAGGTGTGCCCTGTGTCGATCAGCGATTCGCCCTTTTGGACGCTGGAGTTGGAGGCTGAAATGCTGGTCGTCATGGCGGAAAGATACTTGGCTGCTGTCTCGAAGGAAGTTCTTGTGCGGGTACTGTTCTCGTAGAATAATGTGAAAACGCTCTTCCCCAAGAGCAGGTTACATTTTTTATCATTTGAGCGCATTATGCGCTTCATTCCTACCGCGGAATCTAGTATTTCGACGATCAGTCCCGGGTCCGCTCCGCGCAGACCGAGCATGTCTTTTGGGGTGTTGGGCATGTTCCCTCCTGTTATTCCCGTGAACTTTAGTTGAGTTTAGTCCTTTTCCATCAGTGCCACGCCTTCGCTGCCATCTATCTCGAGGATACACACGGCAACGAGTTCGTCGTGGGAAGTGGGCAGGTTTTTGCCGACGTAATCCGGTCTTATGGGGAGCTCCCTGTGGCCGCGGTCAATCAAGGCGGCGAACTGGATGCGCGAGGGCCTGCCGTGGTCGATTATGGCGTCCATGGCTGCCCTTGCGGTGCGGCCTGTATGGACGACATCGTCCACCATCACTATGGTCTTGCCCTTGATGTTAAAAGAAATGTCCGTCGCTCCTGCCGATAATGCGGCGGGTTGCTCGGACAAGTCGTCTCTGTATGAAGTTATATCCAGGGTTCCTACGGGAACACTTATGCCCTCTATTGCGGCGATGTGCTCCGCTAGTTTCTTTGCGATGGGGACGCCCCTTCTTTTGATTCCAATCAGTGCAATATCGCAGACCCCCTGGTTGCGCTCGATTATCTCGTGAGCGATTCTAAGGAGAGCGCGGTCCATTCCGCGTGCATCCATGATTATTTTCTTTTCTTTCACGCTCTCTCCTTTCCCGCTGCAAGGCTTATAAAAAACCTTCCGCCGTGATTTGCGGAAGGCTTAACCAGCATAATAGAACCTGCGGAACTTGCAGGTACAAGACGCTCGGCCTTTCCGGCATCACGGTACCGGATTAAAGGGCAGCGGACTTACCGAAAAAGATATTATCATATCGAGGGTAAATGCGCAAGCGTCCAAGGCGCGTCTGCAAAATAAATTTCCTACGCTTAGTTACGGCTCAATCACGAACTCGCCGACATCCTCCTCGTCGTCCGGGGGAGGAGTTTCTTCCGGCAGTTCGGGATTCTCACCTATGGAAGGCTGAATGGTTGTTGGTGGTTCGGAGGGCAGCGGCGATTCCGAAGGCAGAGGCGACTCAGAGGGCAGCGGCGACTCAGAAGGCAGCGGCGACTCAGAGGGCAGAGGAGTCGGCGAAGCGTTCGGGTCGATAAGGTTGCCGAATTCATCGTAATATGGTTTTGGCTTATATGTGCCCGCGCCCGTGTCCGAACCGGGGAGCGCTTCCACCTCTGTCGCTTCGTAAATAAACTTGTGCAATGCCAGTGTGTTCGCGGGAATATCCGGAAGTAGTACCTGCATACCCCTTATCCTGGTCGATTTGTAATGGTTCTCAACAGGCAGCCTGTAATGCATCAGCTCGCTGGAGTCAATATTCATGGTGATAACAGCTGTCGCATATTCGAAAATCTGAGCGTCTGTCAGATTGGTTTCGATGTAAGGGAGCATATCGTAAAGCGCCGCTATTTTCTGCCCCGCATCCACCTGCATGAATTTGTCGTATATGGCGCGCAACACCTTGAATTGCCTTGATGTTCTCGCATAGTCCCCGTTGCCAAAGTGGCGTATCCTGCAATAACCTAAAGCCTGTTGCCCCGTCAACTTAATCTTACCGCTCTTTTTCTTGATTAGACCGTTCGTGCGTTCCCTGCCCTGTTGAATGTTCAGACCTGCTATGCAGTCGTTGGCTTCGCTGACCTCACCCGCGGACATCTCGATGGTAACTCCGCCCAGCTTGTCGACTATACTGTCGAACATTTTAAAGTCGACCAAGACATACGAGGTAAGATCCATCGAAAAATTTTCGTTTATTGTCTGCATCAGAAGACCGGGGCCGCCCTTAACGCAGGCGGAATTTATGCGGTTCTCACCGTTGCCGGGAATCGGAACGTACATATCGCGCATAAGGCTGGTCAACTTGAGCTTGCTGTTTTTCTTGTCCAGCGTACCAATCAGCAGCGTGTCCGAGCGGCTGTAACCCGAGCTTCCTCTTCGATCCACACCGATAAACAGTATGTTTACCGCGCCTTCGCGTTTTTTGGTTTCCTCAATTGCCTTTTGTTCCTCATCCGTCAGTTTGGATTGCTCGATTTCGTTTATCAGCACGACCTCGTTTTCGATGTCCTGCTCTTCATCTTCGTCGACAATAAGTCCGTTCTCGATATCGCGCTCCCTTTGTTCCTGCTCTTCGCGGGCGATGCTGGCAGCTTCATCCACGGAAACGCGCTTTACCCTGCCGAGCATTATGGCGACTGCTCCTGCGGCTACCGCCAAGAGTACAATCACTATTATCAAAATAACCACTGCGGTTCTTGTTGCGATCCTCTTCAAGAGTAACCCTCCTTTAACACCCACTGGTGCCGTGAAAACATTGTATTACTTAGACACAAAGTGTTCAAGTATAATTGCTATGACTCATTCTGTTCCTATAAATAATACGGATGAATGTCGGATTTTGTTGCATTGATTCCTGTCAATGTATTCCTCCATGCTTTATTCTCTGCCCCGTTTATTATCAAGGTACAGCAATTTCTTATTCGCAAATGTAGAGATTTATGTTAGTAAACAAGCATTAGAATTTATCATACTACGAAGTACACGTCGCGAAGTACACGTCGCTAAGAATAAATAACAAATAAAAAAAGCCCCGATTCCTCGAGGCTGTGTTTGGCACCCGGTAGGGGAGTCGAACCCCTGTCGCCGCCGTGAGAGGGCGGTGTCCTAGGCCACTAGACGAAGGGGGCATATCGCGCATCAAGAGCGATCGCGCTTTTTTATTATACACGATACGCATGAATTGTCAACAGTCTCCATCAAATCGATGCGATAAAATCCGCGATCGAATGGAGCGCCGTTTCCCACTTGAGCTTGCTCACGCACTC
>CALNBC010000004.1 GCA_937874755.1 uncultured Clostridia bacterium | reverse complement strand
GGGGGACATCTCGCTATCCGAGCTTGTGCGCCAGGCGAGCGAATATGTCTGCTCGCTAATCGAAGCCGGCAAGAATTGAGCCATAAGCGGCATTAAAACCGCAGGTCAAATCGATATTTGCCTTTCAAACTCTCAAAATAAGCGTTCTCAAGCGGAACCCAAATGTTCAGAAAACGCTGCGCGCCTTCGCCGTTGCGCGCGCGTATGCGGCGCTCCTGCTCGTGCTTGCCAATGTCTAAAAAAACGGTCAGGTCATAATTCCCGCTTAGGGCGGGATGGCAGGAATAAGAACCTTCGACCAGCAAAAGCGCATTTTTTTCGAGTTTGCGCTCCTCTTTAAAGTTATCCGATTCGCAAAGGTAGGGTTGGTATACCGCCGCCCCGCCTTTTTTGTACTCCTCGAGCAGCTTTGCGACGCGCTCGAGATTTATGTTCCCGCCCGGGGTACTCAGCCTGTCCGCCGTTCGAAGTTCTCTTGGAAGAAAGAAATCATCCATGTGGAGGACTTCGCAACTGTATTTTTCGAATATAAGCCCCGCGAGGGTGGTTTTGCCCGAACAGCAGCGCCCGTCAATCGCGATGATGGCGCTCTTTTTGCCAGATTGCAGCGCGTCTATGCGCGCAAACAGAGGTTCAAACCTTTCCGTCCGCTTTTGTTCGAGATAAGCAGCCATGTCCGCAAGGTGAGGGTGCGCCGCAAGCTCGTGCGCGTCGACATACACTCCAAAGCGTTCCTCGATGAAGCAGGAGAGGTCTATCGCGCTGAGCGAGTCGCCGCCGCAGGTGAAGAAGTGGCTTGCGTCGTTTATTCCGCGAATCAATAACGCCCTCTCCCAGAGAGATGCAAGCTCGGCGTTATCACTCGACAGAGTGCCTTCACCAGCATACAGCGCCACCGCATTCTTGGCAAGCGCGCCTTCCTCCCATAGGGAATTCAGCCGTACGCGGTCTACTATGCCCTTGCCGTTCCTCGGAAGGCTCGCCAGCGCAACTGCGCGCTTTACCGGCACTCCGAACCGCTCGCCCACCTTCTTCGCAGCGGCCTGCATACGCTCTTCGCTCTCGTTCTCGCAACACAGCACCAGCCCGCCGTGGGTTTCGATGAGCGCGCCTAATCCTGCCTGCTTTTCTAGCTCGGTGCGGACGTAATTCTCGCCGTTGATGCAGATAAAGTCCTTGCTGCGAGCCAGCACCGTAATCCATCCGTCTCTGAAGTACCCAAGATCACCCGTATTCAACCAGCCGTCCTTAGGGTTTTCTTCAACGCCCGGAGCGGGCAGGTAATAACCCTTCATAACGTTGGTGCCCCTGATGAAGATTCCGCCCAAATGCTCCTCGGGGAGCGCGTTGCCGCCTTCGTCCCTTATTTCTACCTCGTTGCAATCGTCCGGTACGCCCAAAGAAACCCGCGCCATGCCTCCGCTGGGTAAAAAGCGGAGCCTTCCGCCTACGGCGACAGAAGACGTGTCGATGTAATCCACGCGCACCCGCTCTCCCGGGGGGGTATAGCTCACGCCCATGGAGGCTTCGCTCAGCCCGTAGGCGGGTAGAAGTACGCCCTCCCTCCAGCCGAAGGGCGAAGCGGCGCAGGCTAACCTTTCGTAAAGCTCAGGGTCGAGGGTTTCGCCGCCCCAAAAGCATACGTTCAATCGCGATAAATCGGTCTCCTTGGCGAGCCTGTCCGCGCTCTTTATCGCCAGTTCCAGCCCGAAGGTAGATGCTCCCGTAACCGTTGCACCGTACTCCGAGCACAGCCGAAGCCATGCGGACGGGTCGGCGGCGAGCCGCTCCGGGGCGACATGGCACTGGAAAAAGCCGTTATAAGTTGGTACAAGGGACCCATTAAGT
>CALNBC010000003.1 GCA_937874755.1 uncultured Clostridia bacterium | reverse complement strand
TGGTGGGGGTCGCCTCTGTGGTGGACACACTGGCAAAGCGGATTGTGTCCGAGGTGCGCTTTGACGACAAGCTGGAGAGCGACATACTCGCCCGGCTACTTGCGGCGCTCACTCCCGCGGAGGACGTGATCGCCCAGCGTGTAGGCGGCAGACTTTCTGTGACGGTTTCCTGCAGCCGCTGCTCAAACCAGTGCGACAGCCGAATGCAACGCGCCGTTTCCGAAGCTTGCGGGCAGACTATGCGCATCGCGGGCAGAAGATGCAAGGACGGTCGTTGCGTCGCAGTATACGAGGAAGCGCGCACGCTGGAGATACACGCCGGAATCGCAAAGAAATCCGTCGGGGAAGTATCCGGCGACACAGCTCTCGCCGAAGGTCTCCCGGACGGAAGATACCTTATCGCCATTTCTGACGGAATGGGTACGGGCAAAAAAGCGGCACGGGAAAGCAGCGACGCCATTGCCCTGCTTTCGAAGCTGCTGCGCGCCGGGGTAGACCTGATGTCAACGCTGTCCTCCGTCAACCGATTGCTCGCCCTCCGCTCTGAGGAAGATATGTTCACTACCCTCGATTGCTGCACCATCGACCTCGTTTCGGGAAAATGCGAAGTTGCGAAGCAATCCGCAGCACCCACCGTGTGGATAAGCGCAAACGGAGTAACGCTGATTTCCGGCGATTCGCTACCCTTGGGCATACTCGACGAAGCTCCCCCCGAACGCCAATCCTTCACCCTCAAAGAAGGCGATTGGCTGATATTCGTCAGCGACGGAATTTACGACGCCCTAGGCTCCGAACTGCCTTCGCTGGCCGCCACCTGCGCCTGCGGCGACCCCAACGGCGCGGCTATATGCCTTGCGGACGCCGCCGCTGCCCGGGACTGCAAGGACGACATGACCGTAGTCGCCGCCCGGGTTATAGGCGGCTTAGAGTCTTAAAAAGCATTTTCAATCGGCTTTGGGGAGCTTGAGCAGCTTCTTCAACTCTTTATCTTCTTCCTTTTCGTGTACTATCACCTTGCTACCCACGCCAACGTTTTCGTATATCCATTTCGCGTCGGGGACGGTCAGTCTGACACATCCGTGAGATGTACTCCTGCCGAGGTTTTTATACGTTCCCTTTATCAGAGTGTCTCCGTCCGGCTCGTCGTACAGCACCGAGTGGAAAAATATCTCCCCGTCGATTTGGCTCCAGTACTGGGCATAGCAATCGTATTTATCAAATATGCCGAACCTCTCCCTCTGCTTGCCCATTTTGAATTCCCCCGAGGGTGTCGGCGTTTCCTCCTTCCCTACTGTGCAGAGTGCCTGAAGCGCGGTACTTCCGTCCGGGGCGAACACCGTAACGATGCAGTTCGTCAAGTCTACTTCGATTGTATAACCGTCGTCCTTTGGAAGCTCTCTGAGCTCCTCCCTGCCGCCATCGTCCGCCACCAGCTCCTCGTACGTCATGCGGGTGGAAAAGGTCGCCGGATTTGTGTCTGGATTTTGCGGCGGTTTTGTTGTCTCCCCTGCCGGCTCGTTAGGTGACGGCTTTCCTTCGGCTATCGCCGTCTCCGGCGTACTCTGCAGCTGCGGCACACCGCTCACTATGGGCGACGCGGTAGGGCTTTGGCTTTGCGGAACACCTTTTTTAGGCACTTCTTCGTTTTTGCACGCACTAACACAAGCAAGAACCGCCGTTGTGCACACGGCGGCGATAATTGATTTCTTCATGAGCATCTCTCCTTTACCTGCTATTATGTTCCGATAACGCTATCGTTACCCACGATTATGCTCAAATTCGATTGAGTAATTTGCAGCTTAAGTGCACTGTTTATGGTGGGCAATTAAACATGCAATTTACAAGCGGCGGCCGCCCCGCCGCTTTATTCTTGACGATGTTCACAAATTGATGTACAATGCTTTTGTTGTATTTGGGCGATTGCCTGTCTTTCTCAATAATTCTGTTAAATCAGAATAAGCGTCGATGTCTCCGTAGCTCAGCAGGATAGAGCGTCCGCCTCCTAAGCGGAAGGTCGTGAGTTCGAATCTCGCCGGGGACGCCAAATATGCAAAGCCCCTAACTGTCTAAGGTTAAGGGCTTTTTTGTGTTCCCAGAAGTTTTTATGTTCACTACTTAGCGCAATGCCAATTAATAGGCAGTTGCGCCCCTCAACGGTATTCTTGAAGCACCTTCACTACCTCGCCCTGCGTATTTGCTTCGACAAAGCCCAGTACGCGCTCCATCATCGAATCGCCTTGGGCGCTGTCAAACGCCAGCATTGCGACGGCAAGCACGGCTGTCTGGCAATCGTCTTGGCTTGCGCTCTCGACAGCCGACGCGTTGAACTTGCTGCGCAGTTTTGCCAGCATGCTTTTTACCTCGGAGCGCTTCTCCTTCAGGGAATGCGCCCACGGGATGCGGATGGTCACCTCGAGCAGTGCAATCTTCATGTCAATACACCTCTTTTACTCATCATACCCGATCGCTCCGGAACCGTCACATTAGAGTATACCTTGCCTTGCCCCTAAAAACCCCTTTTCCTGGCATAAATTTCTGAATAGTATGCATTCGAGGATGGTCAAGGCAGGTATCTTTTGACCCAATTAAAAACTCCCTGTTAGCAGTCATGGATATCCGACCAACTAAAGGGGAGCTTGTCGTATTCCAATAGTGCGGGTATCGGCACGCTCGCTTTCTATGCGCGCTTGACCAAGTTGACGCTGTTGATGCCTTCCGCGTATTCGTAATTCACATCGTCCATGCTGCGGCGCATAAAAGTTACCGCGTCGCGGGCGACGCCGACCTCTTCGAGGGGATTGCTCCGGTTGCCCGCATACGAAAGCGAAATGGTGACAACCTTGCCCTCTGCCTCGGCTACCGAACAGCGCACTGTGACTTCGCTGTGACCGGACAGCTGCGCCGTTATAAGCGCAAACGCCTCCTCCGCCGCCAAGCTCAGCACGGCATACTTGGAACCGCCAATGCCGTTTTCCTCGAGTTGACGCTTCAGAAACCTCTGCACTAGGGAGAAGCTGTCCTCCCGGGCGCGCACAGAAATCTCCGCCCGCGCACGGTTCCCTTTGCAGTATTCGAGGGCAAGCACGGTAACATCCCACTGCTGCTCCGCATCTTCCCCGAATACGGCTATCTCGTCGCAAATAGTGCGCACAGCAGCTTTCGGGTCGGCAATCGTGCTGCGGGTCTTGTTGAGGAATGCGCGCAGGCTCTCCGCGCCGAAGAGCTGCCCCCGGGGATTCTGGACGCGCACCGTTCCGCTCGAGTACACCACCAGCCTGTCGCCCTGGTGGAGCTGCTGCTCCATTGCGCGGTAGGTCACATGTTCTACCTCGGCGAGGGGCGTCATCGCCGGCGCGGCGAGCAAATCGTAACTGCCGTCCTTTCGCATGAACAAAGGAGCATCGCCGCCCGCGTTGACATAGGAGAATTTGCCGCCAGCGATTTCCAGCACGCCGACAAACGCCGACACCGCCACCCCTATGGAGCTGCTTTCATACAGGCGTTCATTGATTACGGTCATCGCTTCCTCCACAGCAAGCCCGGTCATCATCTGATTCTTGATGATAGTCTTCGCCACCACCATAAACAGCGCGGCGGGAAGCCCCTGCCCTTGCACTCCACCGACGACTATGCACAATCGCTTGGAATCGATTAGGAAAAAGTCATAAAAATCACCGCCCGCGACTTTGGCAGGCTGTATCTGCGCGTACAGGTCGAATTCGCTTCTGTTTGGGAAAGCGGGGAACTTGTGGGGCAAAAGTGACAGCTGTATATCCTTCCCGAGGGAAAGCTCGGTGGCGATGCGCTCCTTGTCCGCCGCGACAGCCTCCACGCGCTTTGTGTACTGCGCGATGTCCTTTGCCATTTGCCCGAACGCTTCCGAGAGAGTCTGCATTTCGTCTCCTGTATGAATATCGTCGGGGAACTCGGAAAGTGCATTGTCGCCGGCAAAGTTGCGCGCATTGCTAGTGAGCGTGGCAAGTGGGCGGGTCACAACTTTGCGAAACACCAATGAGAGCGCAATAATCATGACCGCAATTAGTCCGAGGCTAATAGAAGTGCTTTCCAGCATGTTTCCCCTGAGCGTGGAGGTCACCATCTCCAGCGAATAGTCCGCTTCGACCATCGCGACAAGCCTTCCGTCGCTGGCGAATACCGGCGCCCAAGCCGATACGCCGGGCCCGTATTCTGACCCGTAGGAGATTATTTTTTCTTTGGAGGCGCGCTTCGCCTGCACATCGGGCACAAGATAATCGTATTCGATATCTGTATAAGCATAAGTGTCTCCCATTTTGCTTATGTAGCTTAGGTCGTCGGTTTCCAGCGCGGCCTCAAGAATGTAGGTCAGTTCGTGCTCGCCTGGTTCGAATAGGTAAAGGTACTCGATTTTTTGTTCCCGTTTCACCGAACGAAGAAATCCCTCCAGCTCCGCATAGTACTCGTCTGTCTCCCCGGTCTTTAAATACTGGCCAATCTTGTCCCCGTCTACGTTAGCGGCGATGATAGCTACCATTTCTTCTGCTTTTTGGGAGAAAAAATCCGTGTACTCGCGCCAGGAGCTTAGATAATTGGACACCGAAAGCGCCGCGCTGAGCACCAGAGCGCAAAGCACGAACAGCACCGTCATTTTTGAGCCAATAGTTCGAAGTCTCCTCTTCTTCACACTTATCCCCCGCTTCCAAATTTACAGTTTAATTACCCCTACCACTGCGCCGCAGGCACATTTGCCGTCGCCGCAAAGGGGACAGGTCAAGCCATGCAAGTGCAGTTCACTATAAAAATCCGGAATAACCCACTTCTTTTCGAATACGCCGGTTCCCATATCCCTTATAACGCCGCCGGCCGGCTCTTCACCATTGGGTTTGACCCAAAGCTCCACCAAAAGATGCTCTCCTCCCCTCGCCTTGACGATGTCGCAGCAGCCTTTTGTCAAAATATGGGCGATGCCCCTTCCGCGGTATTCCTCTTCTATAGCCAACATATCGCCGGTATAAATCGCCTCCGGCCAGCCGCGCCTGATCTCTTCCTCCAACTCCGGGTGCGAATAAGTAAAGTAGATTCCCGGGCGCGCTGAAAACAGCCCGACCATAATGTCTCCATCCACGCATTTATATCCGACGTACCTGTCCTGCTCCAAGCCCCTGCGCAGGTATTCCTTGACCCCTGTACCCGCGTTCAGGTACTTTTCGTATAAATTGATAATAGCTTCCAGGTCGTCCCGAGTCACTTCGGAATAATGCAGCATAACAAACTCCCATTTCTCCAAATCATTCTATTCGGCAATATTGACCAGCGCTTCGTCGGTTTGAAGCACGTCGGCACGGCTTACATCCACTTTCTTTCCTTTGCTGACATTGGTTGCAATAAACAGAAGCAACAGCGCGACCAGCCCGCCCCCTATGATAAACACGCCCACCCTGTAGCCGAGCAGCATCGCCGCGCCGTAGATTATCGGTCCTAGGGTCTGTCCGCCATTGTCGAACAGGGAATACACACCCATCGCTCGCCCCTGCCCGTATGCGTTGACGCCAGGAAGGCCGGAGTAGTATGTGGACTGTGCAGCGTACCCGAACGAAATCGACATGGACAGCAGCAGCAGACTCACGAGGGACGCTTCAAATGTTGGGTAGAAGGCGAACAGCAGCGTCGCCGCGCTGATGAGCACACTCGCGAGCACGACCGTCCATTTGCTGCCCAATTTGCCGATGAGCGTTCTCGTAAGCATGGGGCCGGCGTAGATAACGAACAGCCCGCAAAGCAGGTAAATCCGCCCGATGTCCGTCGTGCTGATGCCTGCTTCTTCGGCATAAAGCGGGAAGAGGTATTCCCTGAAGGAGATTCCTATTAGGAAGGGCGTCAGCATAAACAGCAGGAAAGTCCATACGGCCTTATCCGAAAGGAAGCGCAAGAAATTCAGCTTCACGCCTTCCTTTCGCGCTGCAGGCTCCTTGTAATCCGCGCCGGTTACTGCGAGCAGCAACCCGAGCAGCAGTATCGCTGCACCCGCGTAATAAACTGCGGAGAAATCGGCGAAGGACAGTATGATGGAGCCGACGCCTGCGCCCACCGAAATGCCCGCCAGTGTACCTGCGTTGACCAGCGTGAACGCGCCCGCCTCCTCTTCCTCTGTTGCGCCGGAAGCGGAAACGGCGTTGAGGCTCACCAGAATCGCGCCCATTCCCACACCTATGAGCGCTTTGCCGAAGAGCAGCCCGAAGTAATCCTCAATTAAAGCGCAAATTATAAAACCTGCAATCTGCACCACAAACCCAGTGGAAAGCATTCGCTTGACGCCCGTTCGCCGCAGCAGACTCCCGCAGACCAATGCCGCAAGCGCAGCCGTAATCACCTGCATGGAAAGCGGCAACGCCGCGCCCAGGCTTTGGGGAATCCCCCAGAAGGGCACATACAGCTTGTTCGCAAGTATCGATACGAAGGGATCCTGCAAGCAGTCTGCCATGAACGTCAGAAATACCAGCGTGCGCAGCGGGAAACGCCTGCCCGCCGAAACCTGGTAGGATTCTTTTCGGCTCTCCCTATGCTCGACGTAGAATATGATTTCGATTATAAGCATCAAGAGCACGATGGACATGGATGCGACGGTGAACACCGTTTCGAGCAGCAGGGATCTGTTCTGGGCGGTGAAATCGTCCATATTGATGCCCACTTCCATGATGGCGACGGGTACCCCCGAAGCGTCCTTTATGGGCTTGAGAACAAAGGACCATGTGCCGTAAGAGCTTACGTCCGCGCTGACATCCACCGTTGCCGCGTCGGCGAGCACGTCCGTATAGCCCTCCGTGCCCCAGTCGTACGTGGGGTGTGCGGCAGTCACGGTGTTTTCGTAATCCATCACGGCGTTTATCGTCTGCCCGTCCGATGCGTAAATGACGTAGTAGTAGTAGAGTTCATTTTCATAGGTCATATCCATAATGTTGTCCAGGGGAGCTTTGACCGCGTTGTAATCCGCATTGCGATAATCCGATACGCTGTCTATTCGCTTGAGCGCATCGACGTCTGTCGCCTGAATCATTATGTCGTTGCAAAGGTTCAGCTGCTCCATTACCGATTCGTTCTGCCTATCCACCATGTTGCCAAGGGTGATGGCTGTCACCAGCACGCTGACGCAAGCAGAGACGCTGAGCACTATCGCCATTCGCTGGAAGGTGGCGGTCTTCGCCCTGCCTATCTGCGGCCGCACAAAGACGATGTACAGTAGTGCCAGTGCCACCAGAACCAGCAAGAACAGCGCCGCCCACAGCGCACCCCTGAGAATCGGGGCGGAGAAGGAAAGCTGGTCAACATAATTCGCTTGTGTGCCGTCCCAATCGTAATAGCCGACAAAATCGGTCGCCATTACGCGCTCGCCCAGCAGCTGCGCGGTCATTATCGCGTATTCGCCCTGGATGATGCTTTCGGTCTCGCCCGTCGAAAGGTCCAACCGCATGAGCCGCTTGGATGAGAGTTCGGAATAATACACAAAGCCGCCGCCAGTACAGAGCTTCCAGGCGATGCCCCCGTCGTCCACCAGCATATTTACGCCGCGAGACTCGTCTACCGCGCAAACCTGTCCCAATCTATTGACGAATACGGGTCTGCCCGTAACGGGATCCACGTCCGCATCCGACAGGTATTGCCCGCTTAGCGCATAGGAGGTTTGGGTCACTTCGCCCGTCTCGATGTTACAAACGCGAACATCCAAGCCTTCGACGGTCTTGACGCTGATAATCAGCTTGCCGCCGTCCTCGTACATCGAGAGTATGTTCCCGTACTGCAGGGGCATATCGTCGCCTTCGTAGTCAATGGAATACACCAAACTGGGGTTTTGACCGTTCTCGTCGAAGCGGAATACCCTCTCCTGCCGAATCTTTGTGCCCTGGTGCGCATAGCGGGCGTCCGCGACGTACACGCTCCCATCCGCGCCTTCGCATACCAAAGAGGCGTAGAAGAACTGATTGTCGCTGTCTGCCCCGCCGTTGAGGACGCGGGTGATTTCCCCCCTCTCGTCGACCATCAGCACGCGCTTTTTGCCGTAATCCACGACGTATGCGCGACCCTTCGCCCCGGGGAAGACGCCCGAGGGCGAATCAAACACGTATTCCGCCACAAAGGGCGCCGAGTCGCTGTAATACTGGCGCCCCGCAAGACAGCAAACCGCCAAAACGACGAATGCCGCCAGCAAGCACAGCGTCAACTTGACAGGGATCTTTTTTTGTTGGTTCATTTCTCCTCCTCGCACACCGCAAAAAGTCCCGGCGCAGCCCTTGTTAAATATTAGTCATTATCTATTAAATCGGCGTATTCACGCAGCTCTTCGCGCACGACTACGATTTCGTTTTTGTGCATTTCGTTTACCGCCGCGTTGAGCAACTGCTTCATGCCTATACTCGTGCCCTGCGAAGCGGCCATGAAGGCGGAGCTCAGCAGAATGTTTTTGATGTGCCCGCCCGAAAGCTCGAACTTTTGGGCGAGGAAATCCCAGTCCGTATCCGAATTCACAGGTGCCCCGGGCGGCAGCGTTCGAAGGAATATCTCTCGGCGCATATTGGCGTTTGGGAAGGGAAAATGAACCACATAGGTAATCCTGCGCATGAACGCCGCGTCGATGTTCTGAATTAGGTTGGTCGCCAGCACGCACACGCCGTCGTATTCCTCGATTTGCTGGAGAAGGTACGCCACCTCGACGTTTGCGTTGCGGTCGTGGGCATCCTTTACGTCGCTGCGCTTACTGAATATGGCGTCGCATTCGTCGAAAAAAAGTATGCTGTTGGAATGCTTGGCTTCTGCGAACACAGCCTGCAGGTTCTTTTCGGTTTCGCCAATGTACTTGCTGACTATCTGGGAGATGTTTATCTTATAAAGCTCCATGTTGAGCTGCTTTGCCATAACTTGGGCACACATGGTCTTGCCTGTGCCGGGTGCTCCCGCGAACAGTATGGACATTCCTTTTCCGTAACCTATTTTGTTTTCAAATCCCCATTCGTGGTATACGCGGTGGGAGAAGCGTATGTGGTCGCACGCCTGCTGCATGAGCCGCTTTTGCGCCGCGGGGAGCACTACGTCATCCCACCCGAAGCGCGGCTCAACGCTCGTGGCCAGTTTGCCCAGGCGGTGCACCGCCTGCTTGTAGCAGCAGCGGTGTATGGTGCGGGAATCGAGCTCGCCTGTGCCGTCTATCTGCATTTGCCCCTTCGCCTGCTGCGTTGCCCGGGCGATTTGCAGCGGCGTAAAGCTGAACTTGCCCGCAAGCTCTGCGAGGGAAACTTCGGGCGATAGCGGCACGCCGGAAAGGTAGTGCGAGAACAGCTCCAGCCTTTCG
>CALNBC010000002.1 GCA_937874755.1 uncultured Clostridia bacterium | reverse complement strand
CCCTCGTATACCGTATGGAGAGGGCGGTGAACAGTTCACTGCTGCAAAAGCGCTCCGAGCTTGCGCAAGCTCATTCAGTCCTCATGCAAAAGGACCCAATCCGCGCTGTGGAAAGAGACATTCAAACGCTGGACAACCTGGCGACCCGCATCGTTATGGCAATGAGGAACCATGCAAGCCTTAGGCGGTCACAGCTTGCGGAGTACGCCGCGAGGCTGGATGCAGCCAGCCCCCTTTCAACGCTAAAAAGAGGCTACGCTTACGTTGAAATAGGAGGCAAGGTCGTAACCTCCGCCCGCGCGCTATTACCGGAAGCGGAAATAGACCTTACTTTTGCGGACGGCAGGGCAAATGCCAAAATTATCGGGGTTGTACCCGCGAGAGAGGGAACCTATGAAGGATAAAAAGGACAAATACGAGACCTCGCTGGCGAGGCTCGCAGAAATAGCCCAAAAGCTTGAACAGGGCGGTCTGGAGCTCGAGGAGTCGCTTAAGCTCTTCGAGGAGGGAGTCGCCCTCTATTCAAATTGCACGAAGACGCTTACCGCGGCGGAAGGAAGATTGCGCACACTGTCGAAGCAAGCCGGTCTTTCCCTCGATGCAGAGGGCGAACCGGAGGATGAATAATGAGCTACGAGACGACCCTTGGACGCTATATCTTAGCTGTCGACGATGCTATAAAAAAGTATTTGTCAGACGCGCGCATCCACCCGCCGCTCGCAAGCGCTATGGAATACAGCGCAATGGCGGGCGGCAAGAGGCTTCGCCCCTGTTTGCTGCTCGCCGCTAACGAATTGGCGGGTGGAGCCATAGAAGCAGCTCTCCCCTTCGCCGCTGCGATAGAAATGATACACACCTACTCCCTCATACACGACGACCTGCCCGCGATGGACGACGACTCCCTACGCCGCGGCAAACCCACCAATCACGTGGTCTACGGCGAGGGTATGGCTGTGCTCGCGGGGGACGGACTGTTGAATTACGCGATGCAGATAATGCTTTCCGCCGCGCTGGAAGACGAATCTCGAAAAGCCCTCAGAGCTGCGTCGGAAATCGCCGAGCGCGCCGGGGTCTGGGGGATGATTGCGGGGCAGGCGGAAGACCTATTGGCTGTAAACAGGGAGCCGAACGAAAAGGCTCTATACTACATACACACCCACAAAACTGCAGACATGCTTGTCGCCGCGCTGCGCGCCGGTGGAATAATCGGCGGGGCGGACGACGCGCTGCTGAGCGCGCTTACCGTCTATGGCGAAAAGCTCGGCCTCGCTTTCCAGATTCAAGATGATTTGCTGGATTTATACGGAAATGCTGCTTCACTGGGCAAGTCCACCGGCAAGGACGAAAAAGAAAACAAGCTGACCTTCCCTGCGCTTTTCGGAGCGGAACGCTCGATGACCATGCAGGGGCAGTACTGCCGCGAAGCGGCGGATGCGCTTAGCGCCTACGACTCGCAATTCCTCGCAACTATGGCATACAGGCTTTCCAAACGAGAAAGCTGAAGCCGGAGACTTATATTGAACATACTCACTAACATGACGCCGGAAAAGCTGAAGAAGCTTTCCATGCAAGAGCTAAATGCCCTTTGCAGCCAGGTACGTTCAAGGCTTATCGACACGGTGACCGAGAACGGAGGGCACCTCGCGTCCAATCTGGGCGTCGTGGAGCTTACTGTGGCGCTGCACAGGGCTTTCGACACCCCAAGGGACAAAATAGTTTGGGATGTAGGTCACCAGAGCTACGTCCACAAACTACTGACCGGCAGGGAGCAAAAGTTTGACACTATACGCCGCCATGGCGGGCTGTCGGGCTTTCCCAAGAGGGAAGAGAGCGAGTACGACACATTCGGCGCGGGGCACAGCAGCACTTCAGTCTCGGCGGCGCTGGGAATGGCGCACGCTCGCGACCTTGCGGGAGACGATTACAGCGTAGTAGCCGTCATAGGTGACGGTGCGCTGACGGGCGGCATGGCATACGAGGCGCTGAACGATGCGGGCAGGCATAAAAGCCCGCTCATCGTCGTGCTGAACGACAATGGCATGTCCATAGCTAGGAACGTCGGCGCTCTCTCTGCCTCGCTGACGAGGCTTCGCACCAGGGAAGGTTATCTGGTACTAAAAAAGAGGATTTCGCGCCGCTGGCCCAGGCTGAAAGCCAGGCTGGTGCGGCTTAGGTCGAGAATCAAACGCTTTTTGCTGCCTTCCACTTCAACTTTCTTCGAAGAGCTGGGTTTCAAATACTTCGGTCCGATAAACGGGCACGACATTTCCGAGCTCGAGCGCGTTTTTGTCAGGGCAAAGAGTTACGAAGATCCTGTGCTCATCCACGTTGCGACCATAAAGGGCAAGGGCTATTCCCTAGCGGAGCAAAACCCCGAGGGATTCCACGGCATCGCGCCGTTCTTCGTGGAATCCGCCGATACCAAAAATCAAACAAAGAGCAACAGCGCGGTTTTCGGGGAAGCGTTGTGCGAATTGGCGGAGAATGACGAGCGCATTGTCGCTGTCACCGCTGCAATGCCCGCAGGAACGGGGCTTTCGGAATTTTCCGAGCGCTTCCCGACGCGTTTTTTTGACGTCGGGATAGCCGAGCAACACGCCGTTACACTTTGTGCAGGAATGGCGGCAAACGGGTTGAAGCCGGTATTTGCCGTTTATTCGAGCTTCATGCAGCGCGCCTTCGATCAGCTCATACACGACGTTTGTATTCAAAAACTGCCGGTGGTGCTTGCGATAGACCGAAGCGGTCCGGTGGGGGAGGACGGCCCCACCCATCATGGCGCATACGATATAGGTTTCCTCACTCTTGCCCCGGGGCTAGTAGTCTGTTCGCCCGCCACCCAGTGCGAGCTTAAGTCGATGCTTCGGCTTGCCTTCAGGTTGGAGCGTCCTGTCGCCCTGCGGTATGGCAGGGGCGCTCTGCCCCAAGGCGAGGATTGCGCGGTTCAACTCGGCAAGTGGGAGCTGCTTCGCCCTCTGGAATCGCTGACCGTTGTGGCAACCGGGCGGATGGTAAGCGCAGCAGCCGAAGCTTTAGACGAACTATCGCGCAAAGGTATTCATTGCGGCTTGTATAACGCGCGATTCTTGAAACCCATGGACGGCGAAGCCATAGAAGAACTTCGCTCCTGCAAAGCGGTGGTCACTGTTGAGGACGGCGTGAGGGAAGGCGGGCTCGGCGAACATCTGGCGGCAGCACTTGCGGGAGTTCCGGTAACGATACTTTCCTTGCCGGAGCAGCCCCTTCCTGCCGGAACGATAGACGAGCTTATGAAGCTCGCCGGTCTGGATGTCTATGGGATAGAAAACAGCGTCAAAACAGCCGCGGAGAATATAAAATGAGCAAGGAAAGACTGGATTTCGCCATGGTCACCCGAGGGCTTGCAACGGGTCGCGAGCAGGCTAAGCGCATGGTAATGTCCGGCATCGTATACATTAACGAACAGAAGGCTTCAAAGGCTTCTCAAACTGTCGCAGAATCAGAGGAGATTTCTGTTCGTGGCAGCGAGCAGCCCTTTGTCAGCAGGGGAGGGCTTAAGCTCCAAAGGGCGATGGAGGTATTTCCGATAGATGTCGCGGGCAAGGTCTGTTTGGATGTGGGTGCTTCCACAGGCGGCTTTACGGACTGCCTGCTGTCCCACGGCGCAAAAAAGGTCTACGCGATAGACGTCGGCTACGGTCAGCTCGACTGGAAGCTTAGGCAGGACGAGCGCGTCGTAGTCATGGAAAGGACGAATGCGCGGCACATGGAGCCCTCCTGGTTTTCCGAAACCGCGGATTTCGCCTGTATGGACGTTTCCTTTATCTCCATCAAATTGATACTTCCCGCGCTTTTTGAATGCCTTGGCGAAGGCGCAAAGGTCGCCGCCCTCATCAAACCGCAGTTCGAAGCGGGCAGGGATAAAGTCGGCAAAAAGGGCGTAGTGCGCGACGAAGCGGTGCACAAGCAGGTCATACTGTCCATTATGAGTTTTGCGCGTTCCGTCGGGTATTCAATCCTTGGACTCGACCACTCGCCTATAAAGGGTCCCGAAGGCAATGTCGAATTCCTGATTTACCTTTCTAAGGAAAGCGGTGATGGGCTTAACGAGGCGGAGGACGAAGAGACCGCCCAGAGTGTTCTAGACGGGACTAGGGAGTTCTTCGGCAAGCAGTCCCACTGACCGAAAAAACGCATCTTCATGCACAAGATATACCAAAGCGCAGGCGAATGCCTGCATTTTTTTGCCTAAATGCATAAAAATGCTGAATATTCTTTGTATAAAGCCGATTATTAGTGTATAATGTCAATGAAAATACATCGGAGGGTTTGTCTATGCGTAAAATCGGTGTCCACGCCAACCCGTCTAAGCCCGAGGCTCTCGCCATTGCGCAAAGACTCGAATTCGAGGCTCGCACACGGGGGGCGTCCGCCCTTATGCTGGGCGATACGGCGATGGCTCTGGGCAAAGCTGAGTCTAGCGTTTCAGAGGTCGAAGGAATCATCTCCATTGGCGGGGACGGCACCGTCCTTCGCGCCGCTGGGATGGCGGCGCAAGCGGGGATACCCGTAATCGGGGTCAACCTCGGGAGGCTCGGGTTTTTGAGCGAGGTCGAGCCGGAAGATACAGGCGCATGCCTCGACAAGCTCATTGCAGACGATTATTCCATAGAAAAACGCATGATGCTCCGCGGCGTGCTAGACGGACCGGAACCCGGCTCCTGGCTCGCGCTGAACGATTTTGTGGTGTTCAAGGGCGACCCGGCGCGGTTGACCGAAATAGAGGTCTCAGTCAACGGTCAGGTAGCGGACAGATACACCTGCGATGGAGTGGTCATCGCTACCGCCACGGGTTCCACCGCCTATTCCCTTTCGGCAGGCGGACCGATAATGCTGCCCTCCGCGGGGGGCATACTCATCACGCCGCTCTCCCCCCACAAGATAGGTCCAAGACCCGCGCTCATCGGCGAAAACGACGAGGTCAGTGTGCGTTCCTTCGGAAAGAACGGCTATTGCTCAATCTCAGGCGATGGTAGGACCGACTTTCCACAGTTCATACCGGGCACATCTCTCAAGGTAACCAAAGCGGAGGAAATAACTCAGCTTATCCGCCTTAAGCCTTATAAATTCTTCGACCTTCTAAGGCAGAAGCTTTATTAAATATAACATTATAACGAGGAGGATAACATGAAAACCGCTAGGCACGCCATGGTGCTCGAGATAGTCTCAAAACACAACATTGAAACCCAGGACGAGTTGGCTGAACACCTTCGTCAGAACGGATTCAAGGTAACTCAAGCCACCGTCTCGCGGGACATAAAAGAGCTTCGGCTCATCAAGGTTCTGGGCGAAGACGGAATTTACAAATACGCCACTGTGGACAAGGCGGAATCCGGTCTTGTGGATCGCTTCATGCGCATGTTCTCCCACTCGGTGATAGGCGTAGCTGCTACGGGTACCATCATAGTCATCAAAACATTATCGGGTAGCGCTAACGCAGCTGCGGAAGCAATCGATTCGCTGCGCTGGCCGGAGATACTCGGTTCTATCGCGGGAGACAACACTATATTCGTAGCAGTGCGCAACGGGGACGACGTTCTGGAAGTTGTGGAAAAATTCCGCTCCATGATGAAGTAACAGCTCGTAGTCGTTTGTCTATGTTGTAGCAGTATTGCGCGCGCGAAAGGCGGCAGACAGGGGTGGCTGATTTCTATGCTTCGTTCGCTTCATATTGAAAATATTGCGCTTATCGACAGGCTGGACCTCGAGCTTTCCGAGGGCTTCGTGGTGCTGACCGGCGAAACGGGCGCGGGCAAATCAATAATAATCGACTCTGTGAACCTGCTGCTTGGCGGCAGGGCGGACAGGGATCTAATCAAATCCGGAGCGCAGAAAGCAGTTTCGGAAGGGCTGTTTGACCTCGACCAAAATGCCGCAGCGCTGCTTGCCGAACTCGGTATTCCCGCCGAGGATGGTGAAATTGTACTATCGCGGGAGCTCTCCGCCGCGGGGCGGAACACATGCCGCATCAATGGGCGCATAGTGCCCCTCTCCACATTGCGGTCTATAGGCGCCACATTGGTGGACATACACGGTCAACACGACAATCAAGCTCTCCTTGACCCTTCGCGCCACCTTGATTTTTTGGACGGTTACGCCATAAAAGAGCTTTCTAACCTAAAAGATGCAGTTGCTCATAGCTTCGCCGAATGGAAAAACGCTGTCGAACTCGTAAAGTCGGGGGCACAGAGCGAGGCAGCGCTTGCGAGGCGAGAGGATATGCTGCGCTTCCAGCTGGAAGAGATAAACGCCGTTTCGCCCGTTTTGGGCGAGGAGGAGGAGCTAATAGAAGAAAGCGCGCTCCTTAGCCGCGCCGAAGAAATCAAAAGCTCCCTTTCCCAAGCCGTAGCACTGCTAAACGGCGGGGACGAGGACGAGCAGGGTGCGCTGTCGCTATTGCAGCTAGCCGCCGAACGGCTCGGGCCGATTGCGGGCATTTCAAAAAAGTACTCTGAAACAATGGAACGCCTTAATGAAGCGTCCTACGTCGTGGAGGACGCGGCTTGTGAACTTCGCTCCTTTAGGGAGGACACCCCCGAGGACCGTTATCGGCTGGAAGAGGTAAACTCCAGACTAGACAAGCTCTACCAACTCAAGCGCAAGTACGGCAGCACGCTGGAAGAAGTAATTAAATACAGGAAAAATGCGGAAAAAGAACTGCTAGACATGGAGGACAAGCGCGCCTTCTTGGAAAAGGGCGAGGCTGAAATAAAAAGGCTGAAGAAACAGCTTTACGCAAACTGCAAAGCACTTTCCGAGGCGAGGCGAGCCGCGGCAAAAAAACTTGAATCCGCCGTACTCTTCGAAATGGCACAGCTTGGAATGGAAAAGGCGTCCTTCGTAATCAAGTTCGACGAGCTTACGGGCATCGAAAGCGCACACTTTTCCGAAAATGGGATGGACAGCGCCGAAATGCTCCTTTCGACGAACCCGGGCGAGCCTGTGCGCCCGCTGCAAAAAGTCGCTTCGGGAGGCGAGCTTTCCCGCATAATGCTCGCGTTCAAATCCATCGAGTGCGGCGTATTCGACCGCTCCTGCATGATTTTCGACGAGATAGACGCAGGCATTTCGGGCAGAATATCGACGGTGGTTGGGCAAAAGATGCGCAATCTTTCAAACGGGCGGCAGGTTATCTGCGTGACCCACTCCGCCCAAATCGCCGCAATGGCGAACAGCCATCTGCTCATAGAAAAATCAGAAAAAAATGGCAGAACCGCCACAACCGTTCGGGCACTTCTTTTAGAGGAAAGAGAAATCGAGCTCGCGGAGCGCAGCCCGGAAAATCGGCAATCGCCCACGCAAAAGAATTGCTCGAATCCGCATATCGTCAATCGTTGCCAACATAAATTTCGGCGACCTTCGGAAAACTAGTCTTTGTGGGAATAAGTTTTCGGAGGTCGTCGTTTTGAACAAAAAGTATTTCGTTGTGCGTTTTATGGTTTTTATCTCTCTATGCCTGGTACTGGTGCTGGGCTATTTTTCACCCGCGGTACGCGCAGTATTTACGCTTCCGGATACGATATATATAAGCTCAGAAAGCAAAAAGCTGCTATACGGAATTGGCGAGGAAAACATTGCTTTAAGCGGCGGGGCTGTCCAGGTGCGCCAGAGCACCGACGAAACGCTAGGCAACGTCACCGGGGTTCAGGTGGAAAGCGTGCAGGATGAAGGCAGCTCCTACGCGACGCTTAAATTGCTCGGCGTTCCGGTGCGCACAGTAGAGCTCCGAGTCGCCGGGCAATACACCCTCATTCCCGGCGGACAGGCGGTGGGGATTCGCCTGTTCATGCGCGGGGTGCTCGTAGTGGGCACAACCAATGTCAACACGACGGGGGGCGAAGTCCCAAGCCCTGCAAAAACCGCAGGTATCGCCGCGGGGGATATCATTCTCGCAGTAAACGGCGTCGAGGTGCGCGATTCCAAACACCTTGGAGAACTCGTTTCCGCTGCACAAGGGGCTGTGCTGTTGACCGTCGAGCGCGACGGGCGCGAGCGCACTGTGTCGGTCAAGCCCGAAACCGATTCCCAAGATGGCGAGAAGAAGCTAGGTATCTGGGCGAGGGACAGCACCGCGGGCGTGGGCACCATAACTTATTACGACCCTTCGAACTACGCTTTTGGCGCACTGGGTCACCCTATAACGGATGTAGACACGGGCGGTCTGCTATCAGTGCGGCAGGGAGAGATTGTCGATGCTGAAATAATCGGAATTGTAAAGGGTGAAAAGGGCGTGCCCGGAGAGCTGAAGGGGATGTTTTCCACCAACAAAGGCAAAGGAAGGATTGACTGCAATACTGAATACGGCGTTTACGGCTCCACAAACTCTATACCCATTAACCCTGTTTATCCGTATGGAGTAGAGATTGGCGTGCGAACAGACGTAAAGACAGGTGTGGCGACAATACTTTCCACAATAGACGGCAACGGTCTGAAGGCGTATTCCTGCAACATAGTCAGGATTAACACCCAAAACAGCCCTGGTAGCCGCGGTATGGTGGTGGAGATTACCGACCCTGAACTCATACAAAAGACTGGAGGCATAGTCCAAGGTATGAGCGGCAGCCCTATTATTCAGGACGGCAAACTCATAGGGGCGGTGACCCACGTGTTCGTCAACGACCCGACCAAGGGGTATGCAATGTATATAGAATGGATGCTGCAAAACACCGACAATTCGGCAGATGCCGCTTAACTTAACCATGTGTTCGATGGCTGATATTGCATTTGCTTTCACATATTAATGTTTTGTTAAGAAGGAATTTCTATAGTCACATAGAATATTTAATATGATATGAGAATTATATGAAAATTCTACATAAAGTATTGATATATTCTTACGTCAAGCATTGGTTGTCGGATTTTACTCTGTTACGTATTATTTGCAATGCGTGATTGCAATTCCAAGCAAAGGTAAAATATGAACGGTAAGATTAAACTGCTCCTTTCTGAAAGCTATGATTTTCACAACTCTAGTGCGCTTGTCAACGCATTCAAGCAAACCGAAGGCGTAGATGTTGTCGGTGTCATGCACGATGGGCGAGAAATTATAGATTATCTCCAAACTGAAAATGTTGACCTGCTTATACTCGAACTTGTGCTCTCGAATATGGACGGGTTGGAGGTGCTTCGCGCCCTTCAGGGAATGCGGCGCCGCAAGCAACCTGTCGTGATGGTTTGCTCAGCGATCAGCGTCGAACGAATCATCGACGAGGCTATTTCATTGGGGGCATCCTACTACCTCCCCAGGCATGCCTCTGCTTCTTGGTGTGCAAGGCGTGCAGTAGAGCTGTACCCCATT
>CALNBC010000001.1 GCA_937874755.1 uncultured Clostridia bacterium | reverse complement strand
TGCCCGAGCACACTTCCGACTAACTCCTCGGCGAATTCCTGCTTTGTGTTGTATGCGGGGCAGAGGAAGCTGATTTTGACTTCATTGGCGAATTGAGTCTCCCGCTGGAGGTCGAGTTCCTTGGCAGTCGGCTCGTATTTTTCTATAAACGCGGCGTAACTGCCCCCGCCGCCCCCGTATTTGAGCTTTCTCGCCGCCTTCCTCGCGGTCGCGGCAAATCCGTCGCTTTGCAGGCTGCTCCAGGCTCTTCTTATGTCCCTCAATTCCATCTAATCCTCCGTCAAAGCGCGTCAGCGAACTGTGGTCTCAGCCTTTTAAAAAGCAGCACAGCAAACACCCAGATTGTCGCTGCAAAAATCCAAAAATACAGTCCCCACATGGGCCTTTGCCAAAACCAAACCCCATTTATAAAGCTGTCCCTGTACCCCTGCACAAGATAAAATACAGGGTTGATTTTGAGCATCCCGACAATGCGTTCCCCGAATATCGAAGGAGACCAGGCGACGGGCGTCACCCAGAACCCAACCTGAAGAAATATCGCCACCGTGTTTACTATGTCCTTAAAAAAAGGCGACACTGCGGCACACAGCACACCTAGCCCCAAGGCAAGCACGAATGTGCAAAGTGAATAATAAAGTGCTTGCAGGGCGTATGCCGTAAGGGGCAGACCGCAGGCAATGACGGTTATGATAAGAAGTGCGAAAAATATGATGTGCACGAAAAGTGCGCTAAGCGCCCGGATAGGCGGCAGCAATTCCACGGGAAAACGTGTTTTTTTGACCAAAGGGGCATAAGAAAAAAGCGCCGATGTCGCCCCGTTCCACACTTCTGAAAAGAATAGCCAAGGAATCATGCCGCAAAACAGCCACAACACATAGGGCACACCAGAGACAGGTGCGCTCCTAAAGCCCACCGAGAACACGAAAACGTATACCAGCAGCGTGACGAGCGGCTGCAAAAATGCCCAAAGCGCACCAAAGACTGTGCCTGCGTATCTGGATTTGAAATCCGAAACCGCCATGGGTATCAAAAGATCGCGCAAATAATGCACCTCCGTCCACTATGTTTCCCCGATGCGATTCGTTTAATGCCGGATTTTATTAGCACTCGTCGTTCCCGAGTGCTAAATAGTTCTTGAAAATCAACCGAAAAAATTGTAAGATATGTGGAAAAGAACTATAAAGCTCTCAAAGCAAGGAGGCACTTACTCAATGTCTGATGTTAATACCCGCACGCGGGAAATCTCAATCAATGCCCAAAATATGATGCCCATAATTAAAAAATGGCTGTACAGCGATAAGGACATATTCGTCCGCGAACTCATCGCAAACTGCGTCGATTCTGTCACTAAGCACAAGAGGCTGGCTGCTTCGGGCGAAGCCGAGTACGACCCGGCGCCATATTTCATACAGGTCGTAATCAACTACGAGGATAAGACTCTGCGCTTTTCGGACAACGGTATAGGCATGACCGCCGAAGAAGCCGAGCGCTATCTCGGCGAAGTCGCTTTTTCGGGTGCGGTCGAATTCGCGAAGAAGTACCAGCAAAAGAGCGACGATATAATAGGTCACTTCGGACTTGGATTTTACTCCGCCTTCATGGTGGCCAAGCGCGTTGTGGTAGAGAGCCGCTCCTTTTTGCCGGATGCCGCACCTGTGCGCTGGGAAAGCGACGGCGTGGAGGAATTCACCGTATCCGAAGGTAGCCGCGAAGGGCGCGGAACGGACGTTATACTCATGCTGGACGAGGATTCGGAGGAGTTCCTTTCGGGCGACAAGCTCTCCGAAGTCATAGGTAAATACTGCTCCTTCATGCCCGTACCAATATACCTTGTCGACCCAGCAGCAAAGACGGCTGACGACCATGACAATGAGCATGAACACGAGCATGATGAGGAGTGCGAATGCGGCGAAGAACACGCCGGCGAAGCTGATGAGCAAACCGAAGAGGAAACTCCTGACGCTGAAGTCAATGATATCGGTCGCCAGCTGAATAACACCTCCCCCTTATGGCTGAAAAACCCGAAGGACTGCACCGATGCCGAATACGTGGAATTCTACCGCTCGGTGTTCCACACTTACGAGGAGCCACTCTTCTGGCTGCACCTGAATGTGGACTACCCGTTCAACCTGAAGGGGATACTGTACTTCCCGAAGTTGCACCCCGAAATGGGCGCCGAGGGGCAGATTAAACTCTACAACAATCAGGTCTTCGTGGCGGACAACATAAAAGAGGTTATACCTGAGTTCCTGATGCTGCTGCGAGGCGTCATCGACTGCCCAGACCTCCCGCTGAACGTCTCGCGCTCCATGCTGCAAAACGACGGTACAGTTAAAAAGATTCAGTCGCACATAACCAAAAAGACCGCAGAGAGGCTGAACCAGCTATTCGAAAATGAGCGCGAAACTTACGAAAGGGACTGGAACGACATCGCACCCTTCGTGCGCTACGGCGCTGTGAGGGACGAGAAGTTCTACGAACTGATACAAGGCTCGCTGTTGTTTGAAAATCTGGACGGGAGCTTTATAACGCTCGAACAGCTCCAGGAACAGGCGAAGAACGACGGTGGGCGCATATTCTATGTGACGGACAAGCGCAGCCAATCTTTTTACATCGACATGTTCAAAGAGCAGGGTCAAGCCGCAATACTCATGGGCGGTCCCGTGGACCAAGTTTTCATCAACTTCCTCGAATACTCCAGGGAAGGGCTTAGCTTTGCCAGGATAGACGCAGATATCGCCCAGTCCGTCAAAGGACAGTACGACGACATGCCCGAGCTTGCCCCCCTCGAGACGCTTATGCGGAAGGCTTCCGGCGACGAAAAGCTGACCGTCGTGGTCGAACCGCTAAAGAGCGGAGATTTGCTTTCCATGCTGGTAATGGACGAACAGACTCGCCGCTATTACGACATGGCGATGCAGTACGGAAACGGCATGCCCGCAATACCGCCTTCCGCAAAGCTGGTGCTCAACGGCACAAGCCCCGTGATAAAAAACCTTGCGAAGGAAACAGATCGGAAGAGCGTCGTGTAGGGTGCCGCCTACGTATACGACCTCGCGCTCATAGGCTCGGGGCGCATGAACGAGGAGCAGTCCAAGGGGTTCTTCAAACGCGCTTCCAAAGTGCTTTCATTGCTGGCAGAAAAGCAAGGCTAAACAAGCAATGCAGACGGCAAACAAACTGCCGTCTTTTTCATGTCATTATGTTAGCACAGCTTAACCATAGGCTTGTTCCCTCAATTGCTTGCTTTGTACAGCGGAAAGCATTAAAATATCATAAAAGGACTACCTGTTTTTCAAGTATTCTAATCAATCGACGGAGGTTTTCCAATGTCTATATTAACCGGTTATCGCAGCAGAAAGATGAGAAGATGCGTGCTGTGCAAAAGACCCGCGATAGGAGCGAGCGGTATATGCGTTTCCTGCGTTGAAAGACTGCCAAAAACCCCCGACAACACCCGCATAATTGAAGGAGTCGACAGGCTGGTATCCGCTTTCGAATACAAAGAGCCGCTGCGCACGCTAATCCACGCCTTCAAGGACGATAAACTGCGCAGCGCTGCAAAATTCCTCGCCCGTGCCATGGCAAGGCTGGACGATTTCCCCGCCGACTGCGTGTTGGTCGGAGTGCCGCTCCACGAGCAGCGCCTCAAGGAGCGCGGCTTTTGCCAGACTGACGTGCTATGCGCGGAGCTTTCAAAAATTACAGGTCGCCAGTGGATAAAGACCGCGCTTGAGCGCAACCGCTACACCCCGCCGCAGTCGAGGCTGACGACGGATGACCGGATGCACAATCTCGACGATGCGTTCTACGCCCACGGTGTTAAAGGATTGCACGCCATACTGGTGGACGATGTTGTCTCCACCGGCTCGACCCTTCGGGAATGCGCACTGACCCTTAAGGCCGCAGGCGCCGCCAAGGTATACGCGTTGACTGCCTGCGCGGCGGTAAATGAATGAACACCTTTCCCCTCTCGGCTTACATTCAGCATTGCCTCGGCACTCCCAGCCGTCATTCGTCCGTAACATGGCGCAAGTGGGGGCTTTTGTTCAGGAACACGTTCAACCCAACCTGCTATGACGCCAACAACGCACTAATACTCGACCTTTCCTGCGATTATTCGAAGGCGCTGGCCGAAATAGAGCTCCACTATTCCCGAAGAGGGATAACCCCCATCGTGTATTCGGGGTTCGTTCCTGGTGAGGAGGAGTTCTTGCTTCCGTTTCTTCTCAAACGCGGGTATACCGTCGAACATTCGAGTTCGAGCCTGTTCCTGTACACCAAGCCCTGCCCTGCACCGCCAGCGGGCTTTGCGTTTGAACAGCCGAAAGAGCTCAATTCCGAAGTCGCCGCACTGTTGCTCGTCGACGGCGGCGATTGGTCCCTGGGCATGGCGGAGTACCTTCTCTGCCACCCGGAATGCGAGTATTACGCCGCCCGGGATGCGGACGGAACCCTCGCTTCATTGCTTCAAATTCAGCGGGGTTACGGCTGTGCCGCAATACAGGACGTCGTGACTTTGCCCGACTACAGAAGGCGCGGGCTTTGCTTTGGACTGCTCTGCTCGGCGATAGCCGATTTTCGTAAGAGTTGGCCCAACACCCCGCTCTTCCTAGAAGCTGAAACTGAAAATGCGATACGGCTTTACGAGAGGGCGGGTTTTACCCCCTTCGATTCACCGCGCCGATGGAAGGCGCTCAAACCTAACCCATAGCACTGATTGTGATAGTTGACGCGGCAAAGAGCCACAATAACTAAAACACACCACCACGACAACCGGAGGTCACATGAAGGACGGTTTTTTGAGGGTCGCCTGCGCCACTCCAAGTATTCGCGTCGCAGATTGCGAATACAACGCGAAGAGCATTTGTGAACTAGTTAAAACAGGAGCGGAAGCCGACGCTTCTTTGATTGTTTTTCCGGAGCTCTGCCTGACAGGTTACACCTGCGCAGACCTGTTCCACCAGCAAACGCTGCTCGAGGGCGCAGAAGCCGCGCTATGCCACGTGCTTCGGGGAACAAAGGGACTGGATTGCGTACTGGTCGTCGGACTTCCTGTCTTTGCGGGCGGAAAACTCTACAACGCCGGGGCAGTGCTGCATAACGGGAGAATACTGGGTCTGGTTCCAAAGACCTTCATACCGAATTATTCCGAATTCTACGAGCTTAGGTATTTTACACCTGCATCCGGCCGCTTTGAGATTACACTCTGCGGTCAAAGGACGATACTTTCGCCCGATCTTTTGTTTACCTGTTCAAACTTGCCAGGTTTTACCCTCGGCGTAGAGATTTGTGAGGATTTGTGGATCACTTCCCCTCCTTCCGCCAAGCTCGCCTCCTGCGGCGCAACGGTCATCGCCAACCTCTCCGCCTCTAGCGAAGCTGTAGGCAAGCCGGATTACAGGCGTTCGCTTGTGGCCGGTCAATCTGCCCAGCTGTGCGCGGCGTACCTATACGCTGACGCGGGCGAGGGCGAATCCACGACCGACCTGGTATTCTCCGGTCACAACCTCATAGCGGAAAATGGAACACTCATAAGCGAGTCCGAGCGCTTCACCACAGGGCTTATCACCGCTGATATTGACCTCATGAAGCTTACCCGTGAGCGTAGCCGGGTGAATACCTTTGCAATGCAAGCCGGTATCGAAACCGTTTACTTCGACCTTCCGCCCCGCACCCTCGAGCTATCAAGGCGCATATCCCGCCTGCCCTTTGTTCCCGAGGCAGGACCCGAACGGAATGCGCGTTGTGCGGAAATACTCGCTATCCAATCGGAAGGACTTTGCCAAAGGTTGCGCCATACAGGCTGTAAACGAGCGGTAATCGGTCTGTCCGGGGGCTTGGATTCCACGCTCGCGCTGATAGTTGCCGTCCGCGCCTTTGACAGGATTGGCCTGCCGAGGTCGGGCATAGAAGCGATTTCCATGCCCTGCTTCGGCACCACCGATAGGACAAAAAACAATGCCGTATCGCTTGCCGAAGCGTACGGAGTTACATACAGGGAAATACCCATCGGCGACACAGTGCTTTCCCATTTTGAAGACATAGGGCACGACCCGAACGATACATCTGTCGCCTACGAAAACGCCCAGGCGCGGGAACGCACTCAAGTGCTGATGGATGTCGCAAACAAAATCAGCGCTCTCGTAATCGGAACAGGTGACCTTTCGGAGCTCGCCTTAGGCTGGGCAACTTATAATGGCGATCACATGTCCATGTACGGCGTGAACGCATCCGTTCCCAAGACCCTCGTAAGGCACATTGTGGACTACGAAGCATCGACTTCTACCTCTGCCCTTTCCGCCGTGCTGAAGGACATCCTCGCTACGCCTGTCAGCCCGGAGCTACTGCCTTCCGATGGAGAAGACATTTCCCAAAGGACGGAGGATATCGTCGGGCCCTACGAGCTGCACGACTTTTTCATCTATTATTCCATCCGCTATGGTTTCCCGCCCAGGAAAGTATATCGACTTGCGCTCTGCGCTTTTTCTGGAGCTTACAGCCCTGAAACCGTCAAAAAATGGCTCGAGGTATTCTATCGGCGGTTTTTCGCCCAGCAGTTCAAGCGCTCCTGCCTGCCTGACGGACCAAAGGTAGGTTCTGTCTCCCTCTCTCCC